>JAHJOY010000008.1 GCA_018819665.1 bacterium | reverse complement strand
TACCTTAATAGGTAAAAGATCCGGTTCAGGGAAATAACGGTAATCATGAGCCTCTTCTTTACTTCGCATAGAAATTGTGATATTTTTTGATTCATCCCAGTGCCTGGTTTCCTGAACTATTTTTTCTCCCTCATCCAGGAGCCTCCTTTGACGGTCCACTTCAAATTGCAAGGCTTTCTTGACTGCTTTAAAAGAATTCATGTTCTTTATTTCTGCCTTGGTACCCAAAGCACCGGTTTTTGCATCCCTTAGCGAAACATTAGCATCACAACGCATTGAGCCTTCTTCCATATTTCCATCACATACTCCCAAATGCTGGACTATACTTCTTAATTTTACCAAGAATATTTGAGCTTCTTCGGGAGAACGAAAATCAGGCTCGGTCACAATCTCCGCCAAAGGAATTCCGCAACGATTATAATCCGCCAGAGAGTAAGATGAGGAAGTAATATCCCCTTCATGAACCAGTTTACCTGCATCTTCTTCAATATGAACCCGAGTAATTCCAATTTTACGTTTTTCACCACTTTCGGGAATAGATATCTCCATATATCCATTTATGCTTAAAGGTAAGTCATATTGAGATATCTGATAGGCTTTGGGTAAATCGGGATAAAAATAGTTTTTTCGGTGAAATCTGCTCACCTGATTAATTTTACAATTTAAAGCCACTGAAGTCCTTACGGCAAATTCTAATACTTTTTTATTAAGTACGGGAAGTGAACCGGGTAAACCCAAACACACCGGACAGGTATTGGTATTAGGCTCTTTACCGATATAATCAGTGCTGCAATGACAGAACATTTTAGCATTCGTCATTAGTTGAATATGGACCTCTAAGCCAATTACTACCTCTTCTTTCATTCTGTTGCCTCCTGTTATAATTTTTATTATAACTTTATCACATAGATTAATATGTAAATCTTTTTTTCTTCTTAGTATTTGTCAGTTATTTATTGCAAGGATTGAGCAAGTCCTCGTAGGGGCACAATGAATTGTGCCCTTCCTCTACATTATTGTTTTTTCTTTCCTATGGGCACGATGCATCGTGCCCCTACATCTGTCTAAATACTTTTTTGTTGTGGGAAATTCATCTCTGGTTTCTTTTTTTCTACTTCGCTATTCTGTTCAAAATTATAAGCTGCTCGCAGTATTGTCTCTTCGTCAAACGGTTTACCTATAATCTGTAAACCTATAGGCAGATTATTTTTATTATATCCACAATTAAGGGAAATGGCTGGAATACCGGCTAAATTAATAGGAATGGTATAGATATCAGACAAATACATAGTTAAAGGATCGTCGACTTTTTCCTTCAGTTTAAAAGCAGGGGTGGGAGAAGTGGGAGTAATAAGAATATCATATTTACTAAAGGCTTTATCAAAATCCTCCTTAATCAGAGTGCGAACTTTTTGTGCCTTTAAGTAATAGGCATCATAATATCCTGAACTTAAAGCATAAGTTCCTAACATAATCCTTCTTTTAACCTCATTACCAAAACCCTCGCTTCTGGTCTTCTGATACATAGAAGACAGATCTTCATAGTCTTCTACTCTATAACCATATTGTACTCCATCATATCGAGCTAAGTTTGAGCTTGCTTCTGCAGTTGCAATTAAGTAATAGGTAGGCAGAGAATATTCTGTGTGGGGTAATGATGCCTCTTCAATCTTTGCTCCTAATTTTTCAAATATTTTCAAAGCTTTATCCAGGGCATCCTTAACTTCCGGGTCTATTCCTTCTATAAAATACTCCTTGGGAACACCTATTTTTAAATCCTTTATTCCTGCCTGGCAAGATTTTAGATAATCAGGAACTTCCAAATTTACAGAAGTGGAATCCATATTATCGTGTCCGCTTATAACTTTCATTACTAGAGCACAATCGGTCACATCTTTGGTTATAGGCCCTATCTGGTCTAAAGAAGAGGCATAGGCAACCAAACCGTATCTGGAGACCCTTCCATAAGTTGGTTTTAATCCCACCATTCCGCAGAGAGATGCAGGTTGACGTATAGAACCTCCTGTATCTGTACCTAAAGCAACAAAGGTCTCATCTGCTGCCACTGCGGCAGTTGAACCACCGCTGGAACCACCGGGTACCCTTTCTAAATCCCAGGGATTATAAGTAGGACCAAAAGCAGAATTTTCAGTAGATGAACCCATGGCAAATTCATCCATATTGGTTTTTCCAATTATTATAGCCCCTGCTTCCTTTAATCTATTAATTACCGTAGCATCATAGGGTGGGATAAAACCTTTTAGTATTTTGGAGCCACAAGTAGTCTCCGTTCCTCGAGTAGCTATTATATCCTTTACGGCAACCGCTATCCCTGCTAAAGGAGGGAGTTCTTCTCCATTTTTCACTTTTATGTCTATTTCTTTGGCTTGCTTTAATGCCTCTTCCCTATTAAGAACCAGAAATGCTTTAATAGAATTATCTATTCTATCTATCTGGTTAAAAATATCCTGCATAACTTCATAAGCAGTAATTTTCTTTTTCCCAATTAAGTTGATGACTTCGTGAGCGGTTAATTGGTTTAAGGTCAATTATCTTTCCTCCTCTTGCTTTAATTAAACGACAGAGGACGATCCTTTGTCGTTTTTTATCCAACTCTGATTATTTTGGCAATTTTTATTGGGCGTATGCAATACGCCCCTACATTTTTTATATTTGTATTTGTATTTTGTAGGGGTTGGATTTATCCGACCCGCTTATTTACGGGTTCGATGAATCGAACCCCTACACCTGTCATTCCCACTCTCTTCTCTGTCATTCCCATGAAAATGGGAATCCATCCTTATTTTATATTCCTGTTTTTTGTTTTATTTTTTGTATTTGAATATGGTCCATTTATATTTTTTGTATTTCTTGTCCGTTAATCTTGCCCGCAATTGTTCCCCGCACTCCTTAATTTTGAGTTTTGAATTTTGGTTTTTCGTTTTGCGCTTTTAGCTTTTCGCTCTATAATATTCATCTATTACATTATTTTAGGAACTTTGAAATAGCCTTTTTTGGTATGCTTGGCATTGAAAAGGACTTCATCCTGGGGCAAAGAAGGTTTAACCTCATCTTCATTCAGCAGATTGGGCATGGAAATAACGTAAGCAGTAGGTTCAACCTCTTCAGTATTAAGCTCATTTAATTTTTTAAAATAATCTAAAATTGAATTTAACTGAGAAGTAAATTCTTCTTTTTCTCCTTCATTAAATTCTAATTTAGCTAATTGGGCCACGTATTCTACTTCTTTTTTAGTAATTATTTTTTTTGTCATAATATTATCTCCTTTTTCTATCTTCTTTAGTATATCGTATTATATTGTATCCGTAGGGGCACAATGAATTGTGCCCTTCCTATTTTATTGTTTTTCCTTTTCTGTGGGCACGATGCATCGTGCCTCTACCCCAAATTATCATTTCCGCACTTAACTAACTCCTATTGTTAATTATTTTTTTAAATTCCTCTTCATTAATTATAGTTACACCTAATTCCTGTGCTTTTTGGTATTTTGAACCCGGGTCTTCTCCTGCAACCACATAATCAGTCCTCTTACTTACACTGCCAGTGACTCGGCCTCCTAATTTACTGATTGTTTCTTTAGCCTGAGTACGGGTAAAATCCTTTAATGTTCCGGTT
>JAHJOY010000062.1 GCA_018819665.1 bacterium | reverse complement strand
AGATATATATAAAATAACTAAAAATTTCTCTAAGGAAGAAATATATGGGTTAACCAGTCAGCTAAGAAGATCAGCTGTATCAATTCCTTCAAATATAGCAGAAGGATTTGCCAGGTTTCATAATAAAGAATACAAGCAGTTCCTATTTATTTCTCTAGGAAGTTGTGCCGAACTTTCTACTCAAATTATCATTGCTTTACGATTGGGATACCTTGAAAGTAAGGAAGCTGATCAATTATTAAATGAAATTGATGAAATTAGTAAAATGACTATGAGTTTAATTAAAAAACTAAATACTAACTAACGACTATTCACTATTCACTAACGACTAATTTATCTTGTATTTAATACTAACGACTATTCACCATTCACTAACGACTAATAAAGGGGTAGTTTATGAAAAAATTATTTGGAACAGACGGAATAAGAGGAGTAGCTAACCGAGAACCCATGACTGCTGAAATGGCATTCCAAATAGGAAGAGCCGGGGCATATTTATTTAAAGATGAAGCTAATCCTGGGATATTAATTGGTAAAGATACTAGAATTTCGGGGGATATGTTAGAAGCTGCTTTAATAGCAGGAATATGTTCAGCAGGTGTAGATGTCCTAAGAGTGGGAATAGTACCTACCCCCGTAGTAGCTTACCTAACCAGAGCTTACCATGCTAATTGCGGTATAGTTATTTCTGCTTCACATAATCCCTTCGATCACAATGGCATTAAATATATTAGAGGGGATGGTTTTAAGTTTTCTGATTCAGAAGAAGAAGAAATAGAGAGAATATATTTTGAAAATCATTCAAAGGATGAATGGCCTACCAAGAAAAATATTGGCAGGGTAAAAGAATTAGCTGGAGCAATAGAAAGATATATTGATTACATAAAAAATACCCTTCCCCCAAAATTTACACTTAAGAGATATAAAATCGTTTTAGATTGTGCCAATGGTGCTTCTTTTATGATTGCCCCCCGTGTTTTTGCAGAATTAGGAGCCGAGATGATTACTATAAGCGATAAACCCAACGGTACTAATATAAATTTTAATTGTGGTTCGGTACATCCTGCTTCTTTAAGAGAAGAAGTTTTAAGACAAAAAGCAGATTTAGGTTTTTCTTATGATGGAGATGCAGATAGGGTTATCGCCGTAGACGAAAAGGGAAACATTGTAGATGGAGATCAAATAATGGCAATTTGTGCTTTAAATCTTATCAAGAAAGCCCAGTTACCTAATAAAACGGTAGTAACTACCTTAATGAGTAATATTGGCTTTGATAGGGCCATAGAAAAAGCAGGAGGAAAAGTTATTAGAACTAATATCGGTGACCGTTATGTATTGGAAATGATGAAGAAAGTTAAGACAGTATTGGGAGGGGAACAATCAGGTCATATTATTTTTTCGCAATATAGCACTACTGGGGATGGGTTGTTAACTTCTCTACAACTTATGAAGGTTCTTCGGGAAGAAGAAAAACTCCTATCTAATTTGGCTTTAGTAATGGAAAAATATCCTCAGATTATTTTGAATTATGAGGTTAAAGATAAAGAACGATTCTTTAAAAATGTTTGCATAAAAAAATTTATTAAAGAAATAGAAAATGAACTTGACGGAAAAGGTAGAATTTTTGTCCGAGCTTCTGGTACTGAACCATTAATTAGGATATTATTAGAAGGGGAAGATAAAAATAAATTAGAGAAAATTTCTCAGGATTTAAGAGAGGTGATTGAGAAGGATGATATTTAAATAGGGAATAGTCGTTAGTGAATAGTGAATAGTATTTAGTAATAAAACGAAAAATGAAAAGCGCAAAATGCAAAACTATAACTCAAAATTAAAAATTGAGAGATAAAGTTTTAAGTTTTAAATTATGGTTTTTCGTTTTTAGCTTTAAGTTTTTAGTTTAATAAAGAGGTTGCCACGCTCTGATAAATCAGAGCTTGCAACGACTATATATACTAACGATTATTCAATAATGACTAAATAAATCGGCGGACCAGCAGACTGGTGGACTGGTAGATTAAGGGGAGGTGATATAAATTTAATAAATTACAATTGAATACAAGCGCCAGAGCTTACTCAATCTGAAGGACTGAGTGTTTTGATAAGGTAAGTTGACGAGGAAGGAGTTTATCGAAAATTCGGCGGATGCTCCTGGGTTGGCCAAATCTTTAGAAAACCTGTAAAACTTGTGAGTAATTGCAAGCACAAAAAGGTTTTTATGGCAAAATAAATCCATTCTTAAGTATTCTTACAAAGGTTTTTCTATTCTAGCACAGACAGTTTTTTAAAAGATAGCGCGAAGCTAAAAGTGCAAAGTGTAAAACTATATTCGTATCTCGCATCTCGTGAATCGTATCTCGTGAAGAGAATAGTCAGAAGACAGAATTCAGGAGTCAGAATGAAAAAAAGGAAAACCCACCTATAATAAACAATGCAAAATACGAGAGAAAAAGTTTTAAATTTTGAATTATAGTTTTTAGTTTTTCGCTTTAAACCTTAAGTTTTAGCTATATATATAATACAATTGCTTAAAAAAGTTTTTAGATATTAAGGTATTTATTGTAGAAGTAGAAATAATGGAGAACCCTATTATCTTTCTTAATGGATTGGTAATAGGGTATTTATTTTTAAAAAACAAATATTTAATTTAAGAAAGGATTAAAAAATGTGTGGAATAATTGGATATATTGGTTCAAAAGAAGCAGTGCCCATTTTGTTAGATGGATTAAAGAAATTAGAATATCGGGGATATGATTCTGCAGGTATTGCTGCATTGAAAGATAATAAAATTAAAATAGTAAAATGTAAAGGAAAGGTAGCCAAATTAGAAAATTTATTAGAAAAAGGTGCCCCAAAAGGTAATATAGGATTAGGACATACCAGGTGGGCTACCCACGGGAAACCTAACAATATAAATGCGCATCCTCACAATGGATGTAGTTCAGAAATAGTGGTAGTGCATAATGGTATTATAGAGAACTATATGCCTTTAAGAGAAAGATTAATTTCCGAAGGGCACATCTTTACATCCGAAACAGATACCGAGGTTCTTCCCCATTTAATAGAAAGTAATTATCAGAATGATTTTACTTTAGCAGTAAAGGAATCTATAAAAGAAATAGAAGGTTCTTACGCTATCGGAGTTATTTCTACTCGCGATCCGGGAAAAATTGTCGCTTCACGTTGCGGGAGCCCCTTGATTATCGGAATAGGAGAAGGAGAAATGTTTTTAGCTTCTGATATCCCCGCTTTACTTAGTTATACCAATAAGGTAATCTTTTTGGAAGAAAGAGAAATTGCTACTATAACTAAAGATGGAGTAGAGATAATCAATTCCGAAGGTAAAATTTTACATAAAGAAGTAATAAATATTGATTGGGATGAAGAGATGACAGAAAAGAGTGGATATAAACATTTTATGTTAAAAGAAATTTTTCAAGAAACTATGGTGATCCGTAATAATTTAGAAGGTAGAATTAATCTGTCTACAAAAACACTGGAACTTAACAACCTATCTCTTCCTTTAGATAAGGTTAAAGAAATAGAAAGAATATCTATTTTAGCTTGCGGGTCTTCTTATTATACAGCTTTAGCAGGTAAATATATTTTTGAGGAGTTAACCGGTATTCCGGTAGAAGTGGATTATAGTTCTGAATTTAGATACAGAAAAATATTACTGGGCAAAAAAGATTTAACCATTCTGATATCCCAATCAGGAGAAACTGCGGATACCATAGCTGCTTTAAGAGCTTGCCGGGAAGCTGGTTCTTACATATTGGCTCTTACCAATGTAAGGGGAAGCACTATCAGTCGGGAAGCAGATAGTGTAATGTATATTAAGGCCGGTCCGGAAATAGGTGTGGCTACCACAAAAGCTTTTGTTGGTCAATTAATGTGCCTTTATATACTATCTCTCTATTTTGCTCAAGTTAGGGAGACTCTTGATTCATCGGAGATTAATAAAATAATTTCCGAGTTAATAAAGATTCCTCAAATGGTCGAGATTATTTTACTTAAAGACCCAGAGATTGTTAAATTAAGTGAAAAATTTTATAAATATCATAATTTTCTTTACCTGGGGCGAGGAATTAATTACCCAATTGCTTTAGAGGGTGCTTTAAAGCTTAAGGAGATTTCTTATATTCACGCTGAAGGGTATGCAGCAGGAGAAATGAAACACGGCCCTATTGCTCTTTTAGATAAGACTTTCCCGGTAGTAGTAATCGTACCCCAGGATAAGGTTTATACTAAAGTGATTAATAATATAAAGGAAGTTAAAGCTCGAGACACCCTGGTATTAGCCATTGCTACAGAAGGTGATAAAGAAATTATCAACATAGTAGATAAAGTATTTTATATCCCTAAAACTTCGGATATACTATATCCTATCCTATCGGTTATACCTTTACAATTATTTGCATATCACATTGCTGACAGATTGGGATGCGATGTAGATAAACCGAGAAATTTAGCTAAAAGCGTTACTGTGGAATAAAAACAGACGAAAGAATAATCTATTTTGTAAAATTATTAGATAAAGAGTATAATTGTAAAAATATATTTAAGAAAAAATTTGAGGAGGAAGCTATAAATGAAAAAAATGACCAAAGAAATGATTTTAAATAAGGCTAAGGAACTAAATATAAAATTTATAAGATTAAGATTTACCGATATTCTGGGAATGCCCAAGAATGTGGAAATTCCGGTAAGAGAACTGGAAAAAGCCCTTAATGGGGAGATTATGTTCGATGGCTCTTCTATTCAGGGTTTTGTGCGGATTGAGGAATCAGATATGTATTTAAAACCAGATTACTCCACCTTTACAGTAAATCCTTGGGAAGAAGAAAAAGATGTAGCCCGAATTACCTGTGATGTTTATAATCCTGATGGTTCACCCTTTGATGGTTGTCCCAGAAACAATTTAAAGAGAGTGTTAAAAGAAGTGGAAGAGATGGGGTATTCTACCAATCTTGGACCAGAAGTAGAATTCTTTTTATTTTTTAGAGATCAGGAAGGGAAAGCAACTACCAATACTCACGATCAAGGAAGCTACTTCGATCTTTTGCCTGTTGATTTAGGGGAAGAAGCGAGAAGAGATATGGTAATTGCCTTGGAAAAATTAGGCTTTGAGATTGAAGCCTCACATCACGAAGTTGCTCCCGGTCAGCATGAGATTGATTTCAAATATTGTGATGCTCTCACTGCTGCCGATAGAATAATGACTTTAAAACTCACCGGTAAGACCATAGCTCTAAAACATAATTTACATGTTACCTTTATGCCCAAGCCTGTTTTCGGAATAAATGGTTCTGGTATGCACACTCATATTTCACTATTTAAAAATGGTAAGAATGTATTTTATGACCCAAAGGGAAAATATGAACTGAGCAAAGAAGCCTTATATTTTATCGGTGGATTATTAAGACATGCCAAAGGTTTTACCGCTATTACCAATCCTTTAGTAAATTCTTATAAGAGGTTAACTCCTGGTTATGAAGCGCCGGTTTATATTGCTTGGTCAGAGAGAAATCGCAGCCCTTTAGTCAGGGTGCCCGCAGCAAGAGGAGTAGGTGCCAGGGCTGAGCTGAGAAGTCCTGATCCATCTTGTAATCCTTATTTAGCTTTTGCGGTAGTGCTAAAAGCAGGAATAGATGGAATTAAAAATCAGATTGATCCAGGAGAGCCGGTAAGTCAAAATATTTATACTATGAGTAAAGAGAAGAAAAAATCTTTGGGTATTGAAAGTTTGCCTTCTACCCTGAAAGAAGCTTTGTCAGAATTAAATAAGGATGAAGTAGTAAAATCTGCTTTAACCGATCATATTTTAGAAAATTATATCGAGGCTAAGAGTGAAGAGTGGGAAGACTATCGAATTCGAGTTCACCAGTGGGAATTGGATAGATATTTAACGATTTATTAACAAACAGCGTATAGCGGATAAATTTAGTTAGCTAGTTAGTTGGTTAATTGGTTAATTAGTTAATTAATAGAATAATGTTTTAAACTAGATAACCAGCTAACCCAGTTAACTAATTAACGAGTATTATTTGGAGGTGGATAATTATTAGTATTTTTAAAGAAAAAATTGATTTAAGAAGTGATACAGTTACTTTGCCTACGAATGAGATGAGAGAGGCAATGAAAAATGCTAATGTTGGGGATGATGTTTACCAAGAAGACCCAACAGTTAATCGATTGGAAGAAGTGGCTGCTAAAAAATTGGGAAAAGAGGAAGCATTGTTTGTGCCTAGCGGTACTATGGGTAATCTTATTGCGGTATTGACTCATTGCCAAAGAGGAGATGAAATAATTTTAGAGAGGGACTCCCATATTTATTATTACGAGGTGGGCGGTATGTCGGCAGTAGCGGGTGTGATACCACGGTTGATTGTCGGAGATAGAGGAATTCTTAATCCTCAGGAGATTAGGGGAACATTAAGAGATGAAAATCTTCATTACCCTAAGACGACTTTAATCTGTTTAGAAAATACTCATAATCGGGCAGGTGGAACAATTATCCCGCTTAAAGTAACCGAGGAAATCTGTCAGTTAGCTCATCAACGAAATATTACTGTTCATTTAGACGGAGCTCGGATATTTAATGCTGCCATAGCTTTAAATATCGAACCCGCTCTCCTCACTAAAGATGTTGACTCAGTTATGTTCTGTCTTTCCAAAGGTCTTAGTGCTCCGGTAGGTTCGATTTTAGCTGGTTCAAAGGAATTTATTCAAAGAGCACGTAAAAATAGAAAGATGCTGGGTGGAGGGATGAGGCAGGCAGGTATTTTGGCAGCATCCGGTATAATTGCCCTTGAAAAAATGGTAGATAGATTAAAAGAAGACCACAAAAATGCCCGTATTTTAGGCGAAGGTTTAGCTGATATAAGTGGAATAAAAGTTGATTTAGAGACAATTCAGACTAATATGGTATATTTTGACCTTCAGGAATCAAGTATGGACACTTTCCAGTTTTTACCCAAATTAGCAGAATATAATATATTGGGTTCACCGCGACCACCTACCAAAGTTCGTTTGGTTACTCATTACGGAATAAGCGAAGAAGATATTTATACTACCATAAAGGCGATAAAAGAAATAGTCAGAAATTAGTATATAGTATTCCATTCTAGCGGGTAGCGTTTAGCGTAGAGCGCATACATTTGGTTATATAGTTAGCTGGTTACCTGGTTACCCGGAACAAATTCGTATCTCGTATCTCGTGAATCGTATCTCGTATAAAATACAGTAACAAGTAATATGTAATGAGTAATAAGATTAAATTTCCTAAATTACAAAAACAGTTACTTATTACAAGTTACTTATTACATCACTTGTTGGTTAGTTGGTTACCTGGTTAAAGGATTAATACCAGTTAAGTGTAGAGACACGGCGTGTCGTGTCTTATTGTGCTAACTAATTAACGGTTGAAAAATATTAGGCAGGCGAACCTGCTCCCGTAAAAAAAGAGGGGGTCAACTGTTATACTTTGAATACGATATATCGTGTCTCCATTCCTAAATTCTGATCTTCTTAACGCGATACGCGATACTCGATACGATACACTAACGACTAATTACAGAGAGGTTATACTTTTGCAAGCTTTACCAGGATATAAAAACTGTTTTGTTTGTGGGAAAGATAATCCCATCGGTTTAAATATCACTTTTTTCAGGGATCAAGATAAAATTAGAGCGGAGTTTATTCCCGAATCAAAACATCAAGGCTTTAAAGGAATTGTTCATGGAGGAATATTATTTTCTATTTTAGATGAAATAATGGGCAGAACTGCAATCATAACTAAGGATGTTATGACTATGACCGTAGAAATAAACATCAAATACAGAAAAAAAGCCCTTGTAGGTGAAAAAATTATCTTTACCGCACAGATGACTAAAGATTTAGGCAGAATGATTGAGGCTCAAGCGCAAGCTTGTTTAGAAGATAGCACCTTATTAGCAGAGGCAAAGGGGAGATTTATAGTTATATCCCAAAAAATGCAAAAAGAAGTAGAAGAATATATGCGTCCTTGATTTTTATTTTAGACCTTATATAAATCAGGTTATTGGATTGAAGAATAATGAATTTACCTAAGTTAGATTTCAGTATTTAATTAGGTTAATTACCAAACTTTCTTAAAATAATCAGATTAATTATGGATGGGAGCAAACGATGTTTTTTATTAAACTATTAATATTATTTGTAATAGTTCCAGTAACAGAACTATATATTCTAATTGAAGTGGGGAAGAAGATAGGGAGTCTAACTACAATTGGCATAATTATTTTGACCGGAATATTAGGAGCTTATTTAGTAAAAAGTCAAGGGTTTATAATTTTAAAGAAAATTCAAAATGATTTAAATGAGGGTATCATGCCTGGGGACAGCTTAATTCAGGGAGTAATTATCCTGGCCGGAGGGATATTACTTCTTACTCCCGGTTTTGTTACAGATATAGTAGGTTTTATTTTTTTAATACCCGTTAGCAGAAGAGTAGTAAAAAAATATTTATTAAAATGGTTAAAAGGAAAGATAAAAGGGGGCAATTTTTATTATAGAGAATTTTAAATTATGCAATTAATAATTGATAGACAAGAATTAATAAATAAAAAGGATGGATACTCTTGATTATAGGCTGTGGAATAGACTTAGTTAAAATAGAAAGAATAGAAAAAATAATTAAAAAATGGGGAGATAATTTTACTTCCAGAATATTTACTCTCTTAGAACAGGAATATTGCGAGGGAAAGGGCAATAAGTATCAGTCTTATGCAGGTAAATTTGCTGCAAAGGAAGCACTATTAAAAGCATTGGGATTAGGATTAAGAGAGGCTAACTGGAAAGAGATTGAGATAAAAAATGATGAATTAGGACAACCTATCATAGACACATCTGGAAAATTAAACAATATCGCTTCAGTAAAAGGAGTTAGCAAGTATTTTATTAGCATTTCTCACACCAAAGAATATGCTATTGCCCAAGTAATCCTGGAGGGTCTATTTGATAAGTAAAAATTACTAAACTGATTATAGTATCTCGTATTAAGTATAGCGTATAGCGGGTAGCGTTTAGCGTAATTAGTCGTTAGTGAATAGTATAATCAGTATATAGTAAAGAGATAGTAAAATAGAAATTAGAAGTCAGAAGCTAAAAAATAAACGTAGTGCGTTTCGAGTATTGTGTAAAGAAAATCAGAAGTCAGGAGTAGGGGCACGATGCATCATGCCCAAGGTAAACGAAAGGCAATAAAATAAGAGGGCACAATTCATTGTGCCCCTACAAAATCATAAAAACAGTGAGTAATAATGTAGGGGCTTGATTTATCAAGCCCGCAAAACAAGGGTCGAATAAATTCGACCCCTACATTAAAATCAATGCTTTATGTAAAAAAGTTTTAAATATTTAATTGTATATTGATAACTGATAGCCAAAAACTAATAGACAGGCGAGACGCCTGTCCTACACGGGCAGACACAAGGTTTGTCCGCACTAACGACTATTCACTATTCACTAACGACTAATTTTGAGTTTTGAATTATGGTTTTTCGCTTTTCGCTTTAAGTTTTTAGCTTTGTACTGTCTTTTGAGATTGCTTTGTCACTTTGTTCCTCGCAATGACAATGTATGTTTCATATCTTATTACGCGATACTCGATACGCAATACGCGATACGAATTACTATTCACTAGCGACTAATTTAAGGGAGTTATCTTATGAAGGTAGTTACCAGTCAACAAATGAGAGAGATTGATCGTAAAGCAATAGAAGAGAATAACCTATCTGGTCTTACCTTAATGGAAAATGCCGGATTAGGAATATTTCAAAGCCTGAAAAATATTTATCCTGATTTAAGATTAAAAAAGGTTATTATCTTTGCTGGATCGGGTAATAATGGTGGAGATGGCTTTGTAGTAGCCCGCCATCTTTATAATTATGGAGTGAAAGTAAAAGTATTTCTCCTGGCTTCTTTTAATAAGATTAAAGGTGAGGCAGGAGAAAATTTAAATATAATTGATAAAATGGGAGTTGAATTAATCGAAGTAGAAACAGTAAAACTCGAAGAAATACAAGAAGCCGTACAAAATTTTGATTTGATTATTGATGCTATATTAGGAACCGGATTGCAAGGAAAGGTAACTGGTTTAAAAGCTAAGATGATAGATTTGGTTAATGTTGCAGGCAAGGAAGTAGTTGCAATTGATGTTCCTTCTGGTTTAAATGCGGATACAGGAAAAATTGAAGGACCATGCATCAAGGCAACTCATACTATTACTTTAGCACTGCCAAAAATTGGTTTAATGCTTTTTCCTGGAGCAAGCTTTGCAGGAAAGGTAACGATTGAAGACATTGGCATACCCTCTTGTCTTTTAAAAAATAATAAAATAAAAACTAATATGGTAACCAAAGAGATAGTCAAATCACTTTTACCTTTTCGTGCAACCTATTCCCACAAAGGTTCTTTCGGCAAAGTCTTAATCTTAGCTGGTTCGGTTGGTATGACTGGGGCAGCATATTTAGCCAGCGAAGCAGCTATAAGAAGTGGAACAGGTATTGTGATATTAGGAATTCCTCGAAGTTTAAATCAAATAATGGAAGTAAAATTAACTGAAGTTATGACTCTCCCTCTTGCTGAAACAAAAAAACAGTCTTTAGGAGAGGATGCAGAGGAAACAATTTTAAAATTAATGAAAGATTTTTCCGTATTAGGGATAGGTCCTGGTATTTCTCGAGAATTAGAGACCCAACGATTAGTAAGAAAAATTATAGAAAAGTCTAATATTCCTTTGGTTGTTGATGCCGATGCAATATACGCCTTAAGTAAGGATACCAACATATTGAAAAAGGTTAAAGTTCCTATGGTGATTACTCCTCATCCAGGAGAAATGGCTAAACTAATAAATAAGGGCATAGATTATATTTTAGATAATCAATTAGATATTGCCAGAGAAATTGCTCAAGAATTTGGAATTATGGTAGTTTTAAAGGGAGCTAGAACAATTGTGGCTAATAAAGAAGGAGAAGCCTATATCAATATTGGCGATAATTCGGGAATGGCTACCGGGGGGACAGGAGATGTTCTAACTGGAATAATTTGTAGTTTAATAGCTCAAGGGGCCGATAGTTTTTCGGCAGCAATAGCCGGAGTTTACATCCATAGTCTGGCCGGTGATTTAGCCCGAGACATCAAAGGAGAAAGAGGTATGATAGCCAGTGATATCTTATCTCATGTACCTCAAGCTTTTTTGAGTTTAGAATAAAAGATAATAGTATATAGTGAAAGAGAAAAGTTGCAGGAATTAGTAATCAGAAGCAAAGAAGAAGTAGGGGCGTATTGCAATACGCCCTTCCAATGGCTTGATTCATCGAGCCCGCTAATAAATTATCAAAACAAAACTCGGGTCGGATAAATCCGACCCCTACAAAACAAAATTGTGAATTCAAGAAGACAGGATCTCGTTTGTTAACTATACGCTACCCGCTATACGCTATATTTGATATGCAATATGATATATGATATACGAAATATAAAAAGGAAAACCTAAAAATGAAAAAGTTATTAGGATCTACCTGGATAGAAATAAATCTTGATGCAATTGCCCAAAATGTAAGAAATATTAAAAAATTAATAGGTGAAAAAAAAGAGTTAATGGCGGTAGTTAAGGGGAATGGCTATGGACATGATATTTTAGAGATTTCGTCAATAGTTTTAAAAAATGGAGCTACCAGACTGGCGGTCGCTCGTTTAGAAGAAGGCATTTTTCTCCGCAAAGCCGGTATTGCTGTTCCCATTTTAGTCCTTGGTTTAACTTTAGAACAACAAGTAGAATTGTTAGTATTATATAATATAACTCCTACAGTGAGTGAATATGAAATGATAGAAAAACTTTCTGAGTCAGCGTTTAAAGAGGACAAAATAGTTAAAGTTCATCTTAAGGTAGATACCGGTATGGGAAGAATTGGAATTTTCTCTAACCATGTTTTAAATTTTATTAAAAAAGTAAAGGTTTTGAAAAATGTGGAAATAGAAGGCATTTTTACTCATTTTTCAGTTGCCGACGAGAAAGATAAGTCCTATACTGAAAAACAATTTGGAAAATTTATGGAGGTTTTAACTTTTTTAGAAAAAGAAGGAATAAGAATTCCAGTAAAACATGTAAGTAACAGTGCTACACTTCTTGATTTACCACATATGTGGTTAGATTTGGTAAGGCCGGGGATTTCTATATACGGACTATACCCCTCTACAGAGGTACAGAAGACCGTAAAATTGATTCCGGCTCATACTTTTAAAACGCGGATAGTTTTTTTGAAAGAATTACCCGCGGGAGAATATATCAGCTATGGTCGAACCTATACTACCAAGCAAAAAAGAACAGTTATTGCGTCTTTACCAGTAGGTTATGCTGATGGTTATAATCGGCTACTTTCTAATCAAGGAGAGGTTTTGGTAAGAGGAAAGCGTTTTCCTGTAATCGGGCGGGTATGTATGGATCAAACCATGATAGATGTTACCAATCTTCCTCAAGTGGAAATAGGAGATGAAGTAGTATTATGGGGAAGGCAGGGACAAGAAGAAATAACTGTAGAAGAAATAGCTGATAAGATTAAAACTATTAATTATGAAGTTGTACATATGCCTGATAAAAAACGAGTACCTAAGTTATTTATTAAGGATGGAAAACCTTATAAAATTAAGAGTATATTAGGGGAAAAATTGCTATAGGGGCACGATGCATCGTGCCCACAGGTGCCAGAGAATAAAAAAAGATAGATTCCCGTTTCCACGGGAATGACAAATAAAGAAGCAGGAATGACAAAAGATGGGTCAAATAAATTTGACACAAAAGATAATCGTTAAAGAAAAAGCTGGACGTATTATATGTGCCCAAGAAATAACTTTAATTGATGAATTAATTAATTGGTCAATTGGTGAATTGGAGAATTGGTGAATTGGTTAAAATGAATTTCACTATTATTACTAAAAGTCCTGAAGAGACGAAAAAATTAGGAAAAGAGGTAAGTAAATTAGTTAAACCGGGAGATTTATTAGCTTTCTATGGTGAACTGGGTGCAGGTAAAACCTGTTTCATTCAAGGAATATCTCGGGGGTTAGAAGTAAAAGATTATGTCACCAGCCCTTCTTTTACTATTATAAATGAATATCAAGGCAAAATTCCCATCTATCATTTCGACCTGTTCCGACTTAATAATGCGAAAGAAATTTTAGAATTGAGTTACAAGGAATATTTTTACGGAGAAGGTTTGACAGTTATTGAGTGGGCTGAGAAGATTGAACAGTTTTTACCCAAAGAACACTTAAAGATCGATATCAAATTTAAAGATCGCTATCAAAGAAAAATTTCTTTTATCCCTCAAGGGGATAGATTTAATAATTTTTTAGAGGAGCTAAGCAGAATTGAAAATATTAGGGATTGATACTTCTACTAAATTTTGCAATTTAGGTTTAATTGAAGAGGAGGACATTCTTATAGAGTATACTATTAATGGTTTAAAGAAGAAACATTCTTCCATTTTAGTACCTGCTATAAAAAACTTATTAAAAACGATAGACTTAAAAATTGAAGAAATTAATGGTATTGCTGTTTCTATGGGTCCAGGTTCTTTTACCGGACTCCGCATTGGCTTATGTGTAGCAAAGGGGCTATGTTACGCTCGTTCATTGCCTTTATTGGGAATTCCTACCCTAGATGCCATGGCATTCCCCTTAAAAGAAATTCCCTATTTAATATGTCCCGTTTTAGAATCTAAGAAAGATGAAATATATGATGTGGTATTTCGGGGAGGGGATAGCTTGCATAGGGTTATGGATTATAAATGTGAAGATATTCAAAGTCTGCTTGTCCGGCTCTCTCCCTTAAAAGAAAAGATAATCTTCTCAGGAGATGGAATAAAAAAATATCGAGATATTATTAAGGAAAAAATAGGTAAAGATGCTTTGTTTATCGATTCACAATTAAATTTAACGGTGGCTACTAGTATTGCTTTTTTAGGTTTAAATAAGCTTAAAAAAGGGGAAGAAGATGATATCTCTACGCTTTCTCCTTTTTATCTGAGGAAGTCTGAGGCTGAAATTATTTGGGAGAAAAAATATAAGTGATTGACCATGATTAACAAAAGTTTTACCGGAATAGTTATCAGACCTATGGAAATAGATGATTTAAAAAAAGTATTGGAGATTGAGAAACAATCTTTTCCCGTTCCCTGGACCTATGACCTATTTTTTAGCGAATTAACCCGAAATAGATATGCCAGATATTTCGTATTAGAAAAAGATAAAAGAATAATTGGTTATTTAGGTTTCTGGTTAATGAGGGATAATATTCATATCACTAATATTGCAATTGCTGAAAAATTTCAAAGGAGAGGATATGGAGGAAAACTTCTAAAGTTTGTCGAGGAAGAGGCAATTGTTCATAAAATTAAAAAAATATCATTGGAAGTAAGAAAATCAAATTGTATTGCCCAAGATATGTACAGAAAATATGGATATAAAGTGATGAGGGTTTTGAGAAATTATTATCAAGAAGAAAAAGAAGATGCCTTGGTTATGGAAAAGAAATTGAGTTAAAAAAATCAGTATTTAGTATTTAGTATATAGTTATTAAATTAACCAATTAACCTATTTACCAATTGCCCAATTAAAGATATAAGTTGCCAGTTGCTAGTTACGAGTTTCAAGTTTGGAAAAAAGAGGTAGAGGTGTATTGCATACGCCTTACAATATAATCATAAAAATCGTAGGACAGACGTCTCACCTGTCTATGTATTAAGGTATAGATAGATGCATCGTGTCTATACAATTCAACACGGCACGCCGTGTCGCTACTCGATTATATAATAAATTAACGGCCAACCGATAAACTGGCTAACTGGCTAACTAAATTGATTAGCAGACTGGTAGACTGGAAGATCGGTAGACTACAAGACCGGAAGACCGGTGGACTGGTAAACTGGAAGATTTTTTAAGTTTTGAGTTTTGAATTATGGTTTTTAATTTTTCGTTTTAAGTTTTTAGCTTTAATAAAAAATATCTATTTAATTTTACTTGAGAAACTATAGAAGGTATTTATTAATTTTATTTTGAAAGGGAAAAGCAGATGTCAGATTTAATATTGGGAATCGAAACTTCTTGTGACGAAACAGCAGCTGCTATTGTAGAAGATGGGAAAAAGATTATTTCGAATGTAGTGGCTTCCCAGATTAGCATTCATCAAAAATATGGAGGAGTAGTCCCTGAAATAGCCTCACGTAAACATATGGAGTACATCATTCCGGTAATTGATAAAGCCTTAGACGAGTCAGGGAAAAAGATTACTGATTTATCTGCAATAGCAGTAACTTACGGCCCAGGTTTAATAGGTTCACTCTTGGTGGGATTATCTGTCGCTAAAGCCATGGCTTATGCTCAAAATATACCTTTTATCGGAATAAACCACCTTGAA
Source organism: bacterium (assembly GCA_018819665.1). Classification (GTDB taxonomy): domain Bacteria; phylum Atribacterota; class Phoenicimicrobiia; order Phoenicimicrobiales; family Phoenicimicrobiaceae; genus Sediminicultor. Next base: position 1,164 of record JAHJOY010000062.1, on the reverse strand, counting down.
GCTCACATTTATGCAAATTTATTAGAACATAATGAGATAAAACCTCCTTTTGTTTGTTTAATCGTTTCTGGTGGGCATACATCTTTGGTATATATAAGACATTTTGGAGAATATAAATTATTAGGCCAGACCAAAGATGACGCAGCAGGAGAGGTTTTTGATAAAATAACTAAGGTATTGGACTTGGGTTACCCCGGTGGACCGATTACTGAAAGATTAGCTAAAGAAGGAGAACCTTCTTCAATCAAATTCCCTCGCCCTCTTTTAAATGACGGAAGTTATGATTTTAGCTTTAGTGGTCTTAAAACCGCAGTAAATTACTATATAAAAGAACTAAAAGAGAAGAATAAAATTATCCCAGTTAAAGATATTTTATCATCTTTTCAGCAAGCAGTAGTTGATGTTTTAGTAGAAAAGACACTAAGAGCAGCTTTAGAATTTAAAACTAAACAGATTGTATTAGCTGGTGGAGTTGCAGCCAATAGCTCTCTAAGAAGAGAGATAAAGAAAAAAGCAAATTTATTAAATATAAAGGTTTTTTATCCTTCAACTTTTCTGTGTACTGATAATGCAGCCATGGTAGCTTCAGCTGGATATTATAAATTTAAAGAAAATAAAAAATCATCTTTAAGTTTAGATGCGGTTTCACGATTACCATTAGAGAGAAAATACTATTAAATAGAAGCAAAAAATCAATAAATAACTTATAATCGTAATAAATTGCGGCAAATAGCTAAATATGGCCGATAACGAGGTTTGCTTTTCCCAAGAAGTTTATATACTATATATAAGGTATTTTTAGCACTCTTACTATGAGAGTGCTAATTGATTTTAAAAATATAAATATTATTAAAGGAGGTTACTGAGCATGAACATTAAGAAATTAAAACCACTTGGAGACCGAGTACTGATAAAACCCGTATTTAAAGAAGAGAAGAGCAAAGGAGGGATTCTTCTTCCTGATACCGTTTCAAAAGAAAAGCCTCAGGTTGGAGAAATATTGGCAGTAGGACCTGGCGGTACCAACAAAGAAGGGAAAATAGTTCCTATGACTGTTAAAAAGGGAGATAAAGTAGTATATGCAAAATATTCCGGAACTGATATCAAAGGCGATGATGATGAAGATTATCTCCTTTTGAGCGAAAAGGATATTTTAGCTATTGT
>JAHJOY010000061.1 GCA_018819665.1 bacterium | reverse complement strand
CAAGATAAAAAATCCAGGGTAATTTTCTTAAAAACTTTACCCTGGATAACAAAATTCTATACTCTCTTTTAGTCAGATTAATAACTGATATATAATCATCTTGAAAATGCAGGACATCAAAACCTAAAATCCTGAGCAAAATTGCTAATTTTTGCAATCTATAAACTACAAAGCGATTTTCTTTCATAACTTATTTTAAAATATTTTCTATTCTATTTAACCCCTCTTTAATATCTTCTAAAGATGCAGCATAAGACAACCTTAGATATCCTTCTGCTTCGAATGCACTACCCGGAATTAAAGCAACTTCCGCTTCCTTTAAAATAAAATTAGAGAGGCCAAATGAATTACTAATCTTCTTACCGTTATATTCAATTCCTCTATCTAATATTTTACTTACATTAGGAAAGGCATAAAAAGCTCCAGCTGGGTTAAGACAGGAAATTCCTTCTATTTCATTTAATCTTTTTACCATATATTTCCTTCGCTCATCGAATGCTTTTCTCATCTCTTCGATAGCATTTTGTTTCCCGTTTAAAGCCTCCACACTGGCTTTTTGAGCAATAGAATTGGGATTAGAAGTACTGTGCCCTTGGATTTTGGACATTCCTTTGATAATATCTTCCGGACCTGCAGCATAGCCAATTCTCCATCCAGTCATAGCATAAGATTTGGAAACTCCATTTATAGTAATAATTTTTTCTTTTATTTCATCACTTAAGGAAGCTATACTTAGATGTTTTGCATTATCATAAACTAATTTTTCGTATATTTCATCACATATACAATAGATATTATATTTTAAAAGAAGCTGTGCTATCCTTTTTATTTCTTCTTGTTCATAAACAGCTCCGGTAGGATTATTAGGGCTGTTTAAAATAAGTAATTTCGTTCGTGAAGTTATCTTTTCTTCAACTTGAGCAGCGGATAACTTAAAAGCTTCCTCCTGACGGGTATTAATAAAGATGGGAACTGCTTGCGCAAATTTTATCTGCTCAGTGTAGCTAACCCAACAGGGAATCGGTAATAATACTTCATCGCCTGGATTACAAAGAGTTAATATAGCATTAAATAGACATTGTTTTGCACCATTAGAAATAATAATCTCTGAAGGTTTGTATTCTACTTTATTATCTTTTTTTAACTTTTCTACTACTGCTTCTTTAAGCTCGATTATTCCTGAACTTGCAGTATATTTAGTAAAACCTTGATTGATAGCGGAAATAGCCTCTTCTCTGATATTTTTGGGAGTATCAAAGTCAGGCTCACCAGCAGCAAAACTGATTACCTTCTTACCTTCCCGTTTCATTTTTAAAGCCTGAGCGGTAATAGCCAAAGTCTGGGACGGATTTATACTCTTTACTCTATTCGAAATAGTCATCTTTTACCTTCCTCCTCTTCTATTATATTTAGGGGTCAGGTCTTCACATTTGACATATAAAACACATATGTCCATATGTCAAATGTGAAGACCCCTATTTCCTGGTAAAAATGAAAATTTTGTGCCAAGCACTTTTTTTTCACTTTTAGATATAATCAAGCCAACTCAAGTATTTCTCTTCTTCCCCTTTAGTGATAGCAAAAAACTTTTTCTGAATATTTTCAGTTATTGGGCCACGCTTACCTTCACCGATCTGATAATTATCAATTTCTCTAATAGGAGTTACTTCAGCCGCTGTACCAGTAAAAAATAGTTCATCGGAAATATAAAGTTCATCTCTACAGGTATATTTTTCTTGAACTTGGTAGCCCATATCCTGCGCAATCTTTATTACAGCATCACGGGTAATCCCTTCTAATACTGTGGCAGTAGGAGTAGTATAAATTACTCCATCTCTAACCCAAAATAAATTTTCTCCTGATCCTTCGGTTACATAACCCTGGGTATCTAATAAAATTGCTTCGTCAACTCCTGCTTCGATTGCCTCCATTTTGGCAAATATGGAATTAATATAATTTGCACAAATTTTAGCTTTTTGAGAGGTTGAATTTATATAGCTTCGAGCGTAACTCGAAATCTTAGTCTTAATCCCATTGACTATTGCTTCTTCGCCTAAATAAGCGCCCCATTCCCAAACAGCAATAGCACAATTAACCGGACATTTGAGGGGGTTTATTCCTAATTGGTCAAAGCCTCGATAAACCAATGGTCTTATGTAGCAACTTTTAAGATTATTTTCTTTTATGGTATTTCTCACGGCTTGCTTAAACTCTTCTTTAGAGTAAGGAATTTCCATTTTTAAGATCTTGGCAGAATTATACAAACGGTCAATATGCTCTTTTAACCTAAAGACCGCTGTTCCCTTCTCAGTTTCATAAGCCCTTATTCCTTCAAATACTCCACTCCCATAATGCAGGGCATGAGTACAAACATGAACTTGAGCCTTATCCCAGTCAACCATATTTCCATCCATCCAGATTTTATCTGCTTTCATTTATATTTACCTCCACATCAAGATTAACTTTAGAATAATTTTAACATACTTTTTAAAAATTATATACTATAACAGCCCGGGTCGAATGAATTCGACCCCTACAGTAAATGCAATTGCGAGCCCTGATTTATCAGGGCGTGGCAATCTTATAACTAATGGGATTGCTTCCCCTGCTTTCGCAGAGCCTGCCCTCATGAAAATGGGGGGGCAGGCTTATTACATTCCTCGTAATGACATTTTAAAATGTCAGCCATCTAATTAATTAAAATTTTTAATTCAGCTCTTCTAATTGTACTTTTTGTATCTTAAAAAAATCATTATTGAGAATAATTTTAGCTATTCTCTCTACTTTTTCCGGGGAACCAGTAGTATAATAATTTTCTTCACCTTTCTCCTCTTCTCCTGAGATTCCTTTTTGACTTAGGATTTTTTTTAAAATTAATGAGGTACTGACAGCCGGATCAATTAGTATTATTTCTGAGCCCATAATCTCAGAAATTACTTTTTTCAAGAAAGAATAGTGTGTACAGCCTAATATCAAAGTGTCAATTTGCGCTTCTTTTAAAGGTTTTAAATATTCTCGGGCAATTTCGTAGGTTTCAGGTGCAGTAAATTTACCGGCCTCAACTATAGAGACAAATTTAGGGCAAAAATTAGAAAAAACTTTTATTTCAGGAGCAACTTTTTTAATCTCTTTAGGATAAGCTCCATTTTTGGTGGTAAATTCAGTGGCAATAATTCCAATCTTTTTGTTTAAAGTCTTCTTTATGGCATCTTGAACTGCTGGCTGGATAACTCCGATGATGGGAATAGAAAAATATTCTCTTGCTTTTTTGAGGCTGGCAGCGGTAGCTGTATTGCATGCAATAACACAAATTTTAATTTTTTTCTTTAAAAGGAAGCTAATTATCTGGAAAGTAAATTTAATTAGTTCTGATTGGTTTTTCTCGCCATAAGGTTGACGCTGATTATCAGCAAAATATTCAATATTTTCTCGGGGAAGCAATTTTTTAACTTCTTTTACTACCGATAAACCGCCTAACCCCGAATCTAAAAAACCAACCGGTTGCTCTTTCATTTAATACCCCTTTTTTCTGTGAAATACAAGCAATATTCTTTATATTAAAAAGTAATTTCCGGCTTTAATGCTTTTTATAACCTTGGGCGAAGAAGGGAAGGTTAAAGGCTGATTTATGGATACCTCTATCATAATATTTTAAATCGTTAAGTTTTAAAGCTTCTGTCTCGTTAAAGTTGTTTATGGGGTGATATTTCTTAGAACAGAAAGTAAAGCCAATCACCCCACTGGGATAAGTGGGCACTAAGGTGTAATAATATTCCGAAATGGGATAAATATCTCTTATAAAAGAGAATAGTGATTTAATTATTTCTGAATGATAGAAAAATGATTCAGCCTGGGTAACTACAATTCCATCATCTTTTAAGGCCTGGAACATTGCTTCAAAAAATTCTCTTCTAAATAAAACTTCAGCAGGTCCTATGGGATCAGAAGAATCGACGATAATTATATCATATTCATTCTTGTGAGCTTTTACGAATTCATTTCCATCCTCATAATATATTTTTACTTTGGGGTCATCTAAACTATTAGCCAAATAAGGAAAATGTCTTTTAGATATCTCTATTACTTTTTCATCAATCTCACAGACTTCAACTTCTTTAATATTATCATGTTTTAAAATCTCTCTTACCGTTCCTCCATCTCCTCCCCCAATTACCAGTACTTTTTGGGCTTTTGGATGCACACATAAAGGGACATGGGCAATCATTTCATGATAACAAAATTCATCACTTTCAGTAACCATAATTACCCCATCAATAAGTAAAATCTTACCAAAGGTCTCACTTTCTACCACTTCAATTTCTTGAAATTCTGATTTAACCTTTTCTAGAGATTTTTTAATCTTTATCTTTAAAGTTCTGCCTTTTTCTATTTCATATTTTTCTTCTATCCAAATGTCTTTATGATTCAAATATTTTAGCCCCTTAAAATATAATGCATTTTAACTTCTTTTGACTTAAAAAAATTCTTGGTAAATTCTACTACTACCGAAGGATCATAATATTTACAACTAAATATATCTATATAAGCATTATTTGTACTATTAGCAAAATGTCCTGAGATTAAAGAAGTCTCAATCAACTGCACCATAGAAAACCCAGCAACTCTCTCGTCTTCACCAAAATGAACAACTTGAGTATCCCCAAATTGTTTCATTTCAATTAATTCACAAAGTTCTTTAACATATCTTTTTATTGCTTCTGCATCTCTTATAATTTGAGGGTCACAATTATAAAGATCTACGCTAGTTAACAAACCCCAGGCTTTACTATCATAAAATTCTTTTTTAAGATTTTTCATTTTTACACACCTCCGGTTTATGTAAAAGTTTTACTGGAAAATCTAAAATACCTCTTTTTACTTCTGTAACCGAAATTGAACCCGCTCCTAATTCTTCTTTAAGAAAATCCAATGCTTTTTCACTTTTAATTTCAGTTCCACAGGTAAAAATATCTAAAGCACAATAGCCATATTCAGGCCAGGTGTGAATGGAAAAATGGGATTCGGAAATTACCACCACCCCACTTACTCCATGAGGAGAGAATTTATGGAAGGTCGAATTTAGAGCGGTTGCTCCTGAAATCTTTACTGCTTCTAACAGTAGTTCTTCTATTTTTACAACATTGTTAATTAAGCTGGTATTGCAATTATAAAGTTCTACTAATAAATGATTCCCCAAGTAGTTCATTCCTTAACTTCGCGATATATGACGATATATCGCCCCCCCTTCTTTAAAAAATTAGCTGCATATATCATCTACTTTCTTGATATTTCGCAGTATTAAAAAATCATTAAAATACAAAAGAT
>JAHJOY010000060.1 GCA_018819665.1 bacterium | reverse complement strand
ATGGAAAAGTTAAAGTATATAGTAATATATAGTAAAAAAGATAAAAGGTAAGAAAAATTAGAAAGAGAGGATTTTTATATGAATTGGACTAAAACCTTAAGGGTAGCCAGCGTCTTTGTAGTAATTTTTATTGCAATTTTTTTATCATTTCCTCTAAACGAGAAGATAAATTTAGGACTGGATTTACAAGGAGGTTCTCACGTTATCTTGGAGTGTGTTGATACTCCCAATGCACCAGTGGACAACGATGCGGTAAACAGAGTATTAGAAATAATAAGAAACCGTATTGACCAATTAGGAGTTTCAGAACCGGTAATTCAGAGACAAGGCGCAACTCGAATCTTAGTTCAGTTACCTGGTGTGGAAGATCCGGAAGCAGCTGTAGATTTAATTGGCAAAACTGCTCTCCTGGAATTTAAAAACGAGGAAGGAGAAACCCAGCTAACCGGAGCCCATTTAATAAATGCCAAATCATCCTTTGACCAATTTAGTCGATCTATTGTTTTAATTGAATTTGACAAAATTGGAGCTAAAGAATTCGGAGAAGCGACTAAAAATAATGTGGGGAAAGTTTTAGCTATTACTTTGGATGGGAAAGAAATATCTGCTCCTGTAGTCCAGGAACCAATTCTCGATGGAAAAGCCCAGATTACCGGAAAATTTACTGTAGAGAGTGCAAACCATTTAGCTATACTTTTACGGGCTGGCGCTCTTCCGGTAAAGGTGGAGATTTTGGAAAATAGGTCAGTTGGGCCAACTTTAGGACGAGACTCCATCTCCAAGGGGATAAAAGCCGGGATAGTAGGATTAATACTGATATTAATGTTTATGTTAATTTATTATAAGGGTTTTGGGTTAATAGCAGATTTTGCTTTGGTCGTATGCATGATACTAATTGTGGGAGCTTTGGCTGGTTTGAAGGCGACTTTAACTTTACCAGGAATAGCTGGAATGATTCTTACCATTGGTATGGCAGTAGATGCTAATATCCTGATCTTTGAGAGAATAAAAGAAGAATTGAGATTGGAAAAAACTTTTCGGGCTTCTATTGATGCAGGCTTCAACAAGGCTTTCCGTACTATATTTGATGCCAATGTTACTACTTTAATTGCAGCTCTTGCCTTATTTTATTTTGGCTCGGGACCAATCAAAGGGTTTGCGGTTACTTTGAGCATAGGTATTTTAGCCAGTATGTTTACCGCAATTGTGGTAACTAAGATTGTTTTAGAAGTAGTAGCTGCTAAGTTTAGTTCTAAAGCTTTATTATAGACCTAATTAAGGAGGATATATTTAATGGATCTAATTGGAAAAAAGAAGTTCGATTTTATTAAAAATAGAAAAATAGTATATATTATCTCTGTAGTTATTATCCTGGTTGGTTTAATTTCAATTATTTTTCAGGGATTTAATTTTGGAATCGATTTTGCCGGGGGGGCTTTACTCCAAATAAGATTTGATAAATCAGTTTCCACTACCGAGGTTCGAAATGTGTTAAGTGAATTTAATTTAAGTCAAAGCACTATTCAAAATTTATCAGAGAATGAATTTGTAATACGGACAGAAAAGATTGATTCAGAGCAAAGAAAGGAAATATTGACCGCTTTTAAAGAGAATTTAACTGATTTGGAGGTATTGCGTGTAGAAACAGTAGGACCGGTTATTGGAGAAAATTTAAAAAAGTTGGCTTTTTATGCCTTACTTTTTGCTTTTATAGGAATCATTCTATATATTACTATTAGATTTGAGTTTAAGTTTTCTATTGTTTCAATATTAGCGCTTTTCCATGACTGCTTAATTGTTTTGGGTATTTTTTCTTTATTGCAGAAAGAAATAACTATTTCGATAATAGCAGCAGTTCTAACTATTGTAGGGTACTCTCTAAATAATACAATTGTAATTTTAGATAGACTTAGAGAAAACATTATGTTTAAAACCAGAGAACCGTTTGAAAATTTAATAAATATGAGCATTAATCAGTCTCTGTCCAGAACGATAAACACAGCTTTAACTACTATTATTCCCATTTTAGCCTTATATTTTTTCGGGGGAAATATCCTTTCTGATTTTGCTTTAGCCTTGTTTATAGGAATGGTTGCCGGGACTTATTCTTCAATTTTTATTGCCAGCCCATTATTGTTAGAGTGGAATAAAATATTTAAGATACACCAAAAAGGCACAAAAATTTCCAGGGAAAAGGGCAAAAAGTAATTATTTTATTAAATGGAAAAATAAAATGTCTGAATTTAATATATTGGGTAAAATACTGCTGTTTTTTGGAGCAGTATTGATTATTTTAGGAACTATATTTTTATTAGCAGGTAAGTTACCTTTCCCTGGTAGATTACCTGGAGATATAATAATTCAAAGAAAAAATTTTGTCTTTTACTTCCCTTTAGGTTTATGTATTGTAATAAGTATTATTTTTACCATCATTTTCCGAATATTTAGACATTAATTAGTAAATTAAAATAGAAGTCAGAAGTCAGAATATTATAGTATATAGTATATCGTATATCGTATATCGTATATCGTATATCGTATAT
>JAHJOY010000059.1 GCA_018819665.1 bacterium | reverse complement strand
CTATAGTGCATCACTTTAGCCCCTAAACTGGCCATTTCTGCCATCTCATCATAAGAAATGACCGAAATTCGGCGAGCCGAGGGGACAATTCGCGGGTCAGCCGTGTAAACCCCACCAACATCGGTATAGATCTCACACCTGCTTGCTCCCAGCTGAGCAGCCAGGGCAATGGCGGTAGTGTCGGACCCTCCCCTGCCCAGGGTAGTGATATCACCATTAGCATCAATACCTTGAAAGCCAGCAACAATAACTATCTTACCTTTTTCTAAAGCTAACTTAATCTTTTTATGGTTTACGGCGGTAACCTTGGCCTTAGTATGAACGGCATTGGTCACAATCCCGGCCTGCATTCCGGTAAATGAGATAGCATCCCAGCCCAGGGAGTGAATAGCCATAGTTAGCAGGGCGATAGAAACCTGTTCGCCGGTAGAAATTAGCATATCTAATTCTCGCTCATTGGGAGAAGAGGTAATTTGGCCGGCCATCTTGATTAGTTCATCAGTGGTCTTCCCCATCGCTGAAACTACTACCACCACTTTATTTCCTTCTTTTGCCTTTTCTACTATTTTCTCGGCTACCTTTTTTATCCGCTCGATATTTGCTACCGAGCTTCCTCCGTATTTTTGCACAATAATTTTATTCATCAGTAAAAGATTCACTCCTCTAAAAAATCTTCCAGTCTACCGGTCACCCGGTCTTCCAGTCTTCCAGTCAAATTAGTTAACCAGTTATCCAGCAAATTATGTAATGTGTAATATGTAACAAGTAACCTGTTTTATAAATTCAGAAATATAATCTTATTGCTCATTACAAATTACTTATCACTGTATTTCTATACGCTAAACGCTATCCGCTATTTTCTTCTTCACTATATACGATATACTACATACTATATACTGTTTTTGTTCCCTCCAAATCTGCCTCTAATACCAGGATGCGGCAAGTTATCCCTGCATTTAAAAAAGCGTCTTTCATTATCTTGCTTATTGCTTCCTCTCTACCCTTTTTGGTTAAAGAAACTACCGAGGGTCCGGAACCGCTTAGGGCAGCACCGGCTAAGCCCGTTTTTTTAATTTGGGAGAACATATCTTCAATCCCCGGGATAAAGGGAGTCCTATAAGGTTGATGAAGTCTGTCTTCCATGGCCTCAGCCAACACTTCCCAATCGGAATTTTGCAAGGCATTAACTAAAAGAGCAGATCTGCTTAAATTAAATATCGCCTCGGGTAAAGCTACTTTTTGGGGCAAAACTTTTCTCATCTCTTTTGTATTTAAAGTAAATTCCGGTATCGCCAGCACAATTCGTAAATCAAGCGGGGTTTTTATCCTGGTCCACTTTATTCCCTCTTGGCCTGTTTTATAGGCCAAGGTAAGTCCCCCGATTAGAGCAGGGACAATATTATCCATATGCCCTTCTAAAGAGAGAGCCAATTCAAGCATCTCCTGATTAGTTAAATTAATATTAAAGAGTTTGGCTGCTCCCACTATTCCTCCTATTATTGCTGATGCACTACTACCCAATCCCCGAGTAATCGGAATTTGGTTAAATGCCTTTATCCTTAATCCTTTTTTAAATTTATCCTGTCCTATCTTTTTTAAAACTAGTTCAGCTGATTTCCCGATTAGGGTATCCCTTTTAACCGAAAACTTTTCCGCTCCTTCTCCCTGGTATTCAATAACCAGGCCCTCTTCTATTTCTTCTATCTCCAGATTTAAATATAATTTTAAAGCCAGACCCAGGCAGTCAAAGCCCGGACCCAAGTTGGCGGTAGTCGCCGGAACTCTAATTTTTATCATAAATTCTCTCTCCTTTAAAATAGTCGTTATTGAATAGTTATAATTCGTATTGCGTATTGCGTTAAGAAAATCAGAATTCAAAACTCAAAACTGTTTTCGGACTTTTCTGTCATTGCGAGCTCTGATTTATCAGAGCGCGGCAATCCCGGATTGAGCTTATTATGGCGGATGAAATACGCCCCTACTTCTAGTTCCTGGAACCTGACTTTTTCTTCACGCAATACGCAATACGCGATACGCAATACTATTTTAAATTTCCACCACTCTGATAGCACTGCATATTTTTTCTACGCATTCTAAGCGAGCAACTTCCTTTAAGGCCTCCTGGACATTGCCTTCTTTGGCCTGATGGGTTAAGAAAACAATATCTGCTACTTCTCCGGCCTCTCCCTTTTGTATAACCGAAAGAAAGCTGACTTTTTTCCGAGCGAAAACACCGGCAATCTCTGCTAAGACCCCGGGCCTATCTTTTACCCTGATCCTTAAATAATAAGGAGAATAAGTTTGGCTGAAATCCCTGATCTTCTTCTTTTCAAAACAATTATACTGGTTATGGTGATTATCGTAATTTTTAATTATCTCTACTATATCACTGACAATCATGCTTCCCGCAGGTAAGGCCCCGGCTCCCAGACCGGAAAAAGTTAAATCTCCAAAATCCCCTCCCCGAACCAGAATTCCATTGTAGGCACCACCAATATTAGCCAAAGTATGCCTTTGGGGTATTAATGCCGGGTGAACCCTTATGTCTAAATCCGAACCTGTATTTCGGGCCAAAGCCAAGAGTTTAACTGTATAACCAAACTCTCGGGCATATTCAATATCCAGCTTAGCAATATTTTTTATCCCCTCATAATAGATATCGTCCGGATCGATCTTTGCCCTGAAGGCAATAGCAGAAAGAATAAATATCTTGTTAAAGGCATCAAACCCATCAATATCTTTGCCGGGATCGGCCTCGGCATACCCCTTCTCCTGAGCCTCCTTTAAGGCTTCTTCATAATCTTTGCCCTCTTCACTCATCTTAGTGAGGATATAATTGGTAGTACCATTTAAAATTCCTATTATCTCCTTTAATTTATAAGAAGTAAGAGAATGGGAAAGTACCCCGATGATAGGGATACCGCTGGCAACACTTGCTTCAAAAAGAAAATACACCTTATTTTCCCGGGCTAAATCTAAAATTTCATATCCTGCTTTGGCTATCACTTCTTTGTTGGCAGTAACTACGTGTTTTCCTGACTTAAGGGCTTGTATAATCAAACTTTTTGCCGGCTCAAAACCGCCTATGGTCTCTACTACAATATCTATTTCCGGATCATTTATTATTTCTTCGGCAGAATCAGTAAAAATTTTATAGAACTTTTTGTCGGGCAGAATTTTGTTTTTATCTTTATCTGCCAATTTCTTTAAGATTATTTTTTTAGGATATATTTTTTGCTCGATAAACTCTTTATTCTCCTGCAAAATCTTAAGAGTGCCCTGACCTACCGTGCCCAATCCTAATATCCCGATATTAATCGTATTTTTCTTCATAATTATCTACCAACCTTTCAGATTAGTCGTTAGCATATAAAAAAATCTTTCGCCTTATATGTTAAATATAAAGACGAAAGATTTTCGCGGTTCCACTTTATTTCTCTGAAATAAATATTTTCAGAACTCTCTTGTAAGCTGTAAGGGTCTTCTCCCGAAAGATTTACTCTTTTTGTAAGATTCATCTTAAGCCTCCGGGCTGGTCTTCGGTCGAAAAATTTCTACAGTAAAAAATTTTCAACCTACTCTTCCCGTCATCGGCCTGTTATTAAATTTTTATAATTTTAGCACTCAAATTTAATTTTGTCAAAATTTCGCTGGGTCAAAATATAGTATCAAGTATATAGTATCGAGTATCGAGTTAAGAAAGAGAAAGAAAAGATAGAAAAATTTGTTTTCCTAAATTTATTTAGCTTAGATCAACATCTTCACTCGATACCAGGGCAACGCTAGCCACTATGTCTTCCGGAGCAAGGTTCATTGCCCTAACTCCTTGCGAGTATCTCCCGGTATGACGAATCTCTTTAACCGGGACCCGAATTACAATTCCTTGCTGGCTGATTAACACTATTTCATCTTCTTCTTTTACCACTTTAACTGCTACTACCAGACCTTTTTCTTTGGTTAATTTAATAGACCTTACTCCTTTGCCACCCCTTTTCTTGGCTTCTCTAAACTTCTTTAGGGGGGTTCTTTTAGCAAGTCCACCTTCGGTAACTATTAATAAGTCTTCATCTGTTTCTGGACTAACTAAACTTATATTCAGAAGATGATCATTTTCATTTATAGATATCCCTCTTAAACCACAAGCGACCCTGGTTAATGGCCTTATTTGGTTCCCTGAAAAACAAGTAGAATTTCCTCTTTTAGTAGTTAAAATGATCTTTTCTTCTTCACCGGCAAGCCTCACTCCAATTAATTCATCCTCTGGAAGAAGACGTATGGCGACAATTCCTACATTTCTTAAATTATAAAAATGGGAAAGGGGAACCTTTTTTATTTTTCCTTTTTTGGTAGCCATAAACAGACACTTTCCGCTTTTTTCTTTCGATTCTGCAATTTCATTGCTTTCTATAGGAATAATCGTAGTAATATGTTCATCTTTCTCGATGCCCAATAAATTAACTATGGCAACTCCTCGGGAAGTCCTCCCTCCCTCAGGAATCTGATATGCTCTCCTTCTATAAACTATCCCTTTGCTGGTGAAAAATAAGATATCATGAAGGTTGGTAGTGACAAACACCTGGTCTACAAGGTCTTCTAATTTAGTGGTCATGCCAATTTTGCCTTTTCCTCCCCTCCTCTGTTTTCTGTAAGTGCTTAAAGGAAGGCGCTTAAGGTATCCGTCCCGGGTGTAGGTTATAACAATATCCTCAGAGGTAATGAAATCTTCAATCTCGTACTCTCCTTCTTCTTCTATTATCTCGGTCCTTCTTTCATCGCCGTATTTCTCCTTCATTTCCAACAGCTCGTCTCTAATTATCAACATAAGTTTCTTTTCATTTTGTAATATATCTTCTAAATAGGCAATGCGTTTTATTAATTCTAAATATTCTTCTAAAATCTTTTCGGTCTCCAAAGATGTAAGACGCTGCAGCTTCATATCTAAAATGGCCTGTGCCTGAATATCGCTTAAACCAAATCTGCTTTTTAGCTTAGCGTGCGCTGTTTTTACATTATCTGATTTTTTAATAATCTGCACTACTTCATCAATATTAGACAGAGCAATTTTTAGCCCTTCTAAAATATGGGCTCTTTCTCTGGCTTTTTTTAATTCATATCTGGTTCTTCTTTCCACCACCTCTTTACGGTGGGCCAAAAAGCATTCTAACAGCTCTTTTAAATTAAAGGTTTTGGGGCGGCCTTCGGAAATTGCTAAAATATTAATCCCAAAGGAGGTTTTCATGTTAGTATGCTTATACAGATTGTTCAGCACTATATCTACATTAGCACCTCTCCTTAATTCAATAACTACCCGCATACCTTTTCTGTCTGACTCGTCCCTTAGATTGGTAATATCAAGAATCTTTTTATCCTGAACCAGATGGGCAATATCCCCTATCAACTTTGCTTTATTTACTTGATAAGGTAGCTCTTTAATTATTACGCGGGGATTTTTCTTGCCTCCATTTTTTCCGCCATCTACTCCTTCGGTAAATACTGCAGCCTGCACTTTTATGATTCCCTTTCCGGTTTCATAGGCGCTCCTTATTCCCGCTCTGCCGCAAATTATGCCACCGGTGGGAAAATCAGGGCCCTTAATTGCGGTCATTAATTCTTTAACGGAAACTTGCGGGTCTTCGATTGTCATTATTGCGCCATCAACTACCTCTCCTAAATTATGAGGAGGGACGTTGGTGGCCATTCCTACAGCAATTCCCGAAGAACCATTAAGTAAAAGTTGGGGAATTTTTGCCGGTAAAACTCTCGGCTCTTTAAGGGAATTATCATAATTGGGAGCAAAGTCAACCGTTTCCTTGTCTATATCAGCTAATAATTCCTGGGCAATCTTTGACATTCGAATTTCGGTATATCTTTGGGCAGCTGCCGGGTCGCCATCTATCGAACCAAAATTTCCCTGACCATCGACCAAAGGATAACGACAGGAAAAATCCTGGGCCATCCGGACGATGGTGTCATATACTGCTATATCGCCATGAGGATGGTATTTACCTATTATATCTCCTACTATTCGAGCAGATTTTTTATAGGCTTTATCGGGGGTGTTGCCCATTTTTTCCATAGAATATAATGCCCGGCGATGAACCGGTTTTAATCCATCACGAACATCAGGCAAAGCTCGCCCCACTATTACGCTCATGGCGTAACTGAGATAGGCATCTTTTATCTCTTTCCCAACATCAGTAAGTAAGTGCCTGGTTGTTTCTGTTAATTCTTCTTCGCGCTCTTCTTTTTCTTCTTTATTATTATCTAAATTATCTTTTTCTTCTTTCATAGTTTAACAATTCTCCAATTTACTTAGTTGTTAGTACAGAATATAGGTTTATGGTTTTTCGTTTTTAGTTTTTAGATAGAGATAATAAGTTATCAGTTTTTGTAGGGGCCTATAGTAATACGCCCCTACAACTGGCTTCTGGCTTCTGACTACCTCTTTCTTCACGCAATACGCAATACGCAATACGCAATACGAATTTAAATATCCAGATCCTTCACTTCTAAGCCATGTTGATATATAAAATCTTTTCTGGGCTCAACTTTTTTCCCCATTAAAACCGTAAACATGGTTTCTGCTTCTATATTATCTTCCAGCTCTATTCTCTTTAAAACTCTGTTTCCCGGATTCATGGTGGTCTCCCATAACTGCTCAGGATTCATTTCTCCCAAACCTTTATACCTCTGAATTCGAGGATTACCGTCTATCTCTTTTAACTTATCGTTTAACTCCTGCTCGTTATATAAATAATAACTTTCTTTATTATATTCAAGTTTATAGAGAGGGGGTTGGGCAATATAAATATTCCCTCTTTCGATTAACGGTTTCATATAACGGAAGAAAAAGGTTAAAAGTAGAGTTTTTATGTGGGCTCCGTCGACGTCTGCATCAGTCATTATGATCACTTTATAATATCTTAATTTTTCAATATCCAAATCTTCCCCGATGTTTATACCTAAAGCGGTAACCATAGATTTTATTTCGTTATTATCTAATATTTTATGCAAACGTGCTTTTTCTACATTTAAAATTTTGCCCCTTAAAGGTAGGATGGCCTGAAATCTCCTGTCTCTCCCTTGTTTGGCAGAGCCTCCTGCGGAATCACCCTCTACTAAAAATATCTCTCTGAACAGGGGGTCTTTTTCCGAACAATCAGCTAATTTCCCGGGAAGAGTCCCTAATCCTAATATTCCGTTTTTTTGGCGGATTAAATTTCGAGCTTTTCTGGCTGCCTCCCTGGCATTTAAGGCAGAAATAGACTTAGCCAGTATCTTCTTGCTTACACTCGGATTCTCGTTAAGAAAATTGTTTAGGCCTTCTCCGACAACATAAGATACTATCCCCCTTACCTCACTGTTCCCCAGTTTGGTTTTAGTCTGGCCTTCGAACTGAGGATTTAATAGTTTTACGCTAATTACGGCGGTCAATCCCTCTCTTACATCATTGCCGGAAAGATTATTTTCTCCTTCTTTTAAAGATGGTTTTTTACCATTAGACAATAAATTGTTGCGGGCATAATCGTTTATTACTCTGGTTATAGCTGCTTTAAATCCTGCTAAATGGGTCCCGCCTTCTTCCGTATTTATATTGTTGGCAAAAGAAAGGATATTTTCTATATAACCGTCATTATATTGTAACGCGACTTCTACTTCTATGTCGTCCTTCTTCCCCGTAAAACAGATAGGCTTTGGAAATAAAAGGTCTTTGTTTTTGTTTAAATGGCTGACAAATTCACTTATCCCTCCATTGTATTTATAAGAAACTTCTTTATTCTCTTCCCTTTCATCTTTTAAATTAATCTTGACCCCGGCGTTTAGAAAAGCGATTTCTCTTAACCGGTGGGTAATACTATCAAAATTAAAGGTGGTGTCTTCAAGAACAGTCGGGTCAGGCTTAAAGGTAATTTTAGTCCCGGTGCGGGAAGATCTTCCTATTTTTTTTAAGTCGGATACGGCATCCCCTCTTTCAAATCTCTGAAAAAATATTCCTGAATCTCGATATACCTCTACCTCCAGCCATTCCGAAAGGGCATTTACAACTGAAATACCTACTCCGTGTAGTCCGCCGGTGACCCGATATCCGCCTCCTCCAAACTTACCTCCGGCATGGAGTTTGGTTAGCACTATAGTTACCGCCGGTAACTTGGTTTCTTTGTGAATGTCAACCGGGATCCCCCGCCCGTCATCGGTTACGGTAACACTGTTATCCGGGTGGATAACCACTTCTATTTTTTTACAATAGCCGGCCATCGCTTCATCAATACTGTTGTCTACTACTTCATCTAAAAGATGGTGCAGCCCTCTACTGGAAGTATTCCCGATATACATGCTGGGCCTTTTTCTGACTGCCTCTAAGCCCTCTAAGACTTGTATTTGTTTGGCGGTGTATTGATTATCTGTATTATTAGTTTTCTTTTTTCTTTTTGGCAACGTATAAACTCCTATCAAAATGAAACCGCAGCTTACCGCCACGGTTTTTATTTTTATAATTTGTTGTGAAGATTTAATTTATTATTCTAAAAACCTGATTAATTTTACTATATTATAGCGCTTATGTCAAAATTTCCCCTCTCTTTGTGCCTCCCTTAAATCCCTGTTTAACTGTTTTTAAACTGGGGTGTTCGGGTCTTAAACAGAATGTTAGAAATTATCTCTTCCCCCGCTTCCCGGTTGATTTTTTCAATAAGCTCTCCTTTTCTTAAATTCAGTTCATTAGCCCAAACATTGCTTTTTACAGCCAAAAAAAGGCACTCGTCCTGTATTTTAATCGGCTGGGAAGATTGAGCAATCTCCTTGCCCGCCAGATTCTCCCAATTGCTAATTATTTGATACCCTTTTATCTTTTTACTCCATTTTTTCTCTTTTAAAAATATTTTCAAGGCTGTTTTAAAGGGAACTATGTCTTTTTTTTTCATAAATTAATTATCTTCCCTTCTTCTATTTTAAATATCCTGCTTTTTTCTTTAATATTACTATTAAAATAATCCAGATTTATGCTGGTAATAAAAGTCTGGACCTTTTTTTCGATAATTAATCCTAATAAGAAATGCCTTCTGTCTTCATCTAATTCTGACATAACATCATCTAAAAAAAATATAGGGTAGACCCCCTCTTTTTCCTTAATTAGCTCTAATTCGGATAATTTCAAAGATAAAACAGCTGTTCGTTGCTGGCCTTGTGAGCCGTAAGAAGCGATATTAAACCCGTTGATATATACTGAAAAATCATCCCGGTGAGGGCCGAGCAAGGTGGCTCTCTGTTCTATCTCTTTCTCTCTGTGTTCCTCTAATTTATCTTTAAATTCTTTGTTTATCGAAGAAATGTCTTCTTCTTGGTCTTTTAATATATTACTTTGGTAGGTTAGTTCTATATTTTCTTTCTCTTTGGTAATTTTTTGATGAAATTTATGAGCCAGGCGGTTTATTTTTTTTATAAATTTAATTCTGGTTAAAATTAAAAAAGATCCCCTCTCTATCAACCGGGGATCCCATATAAGGAGTTGTTCTTTCTTCTTTTTTTGATTAATTTCTTTCTTTAGTATATTGTTGCGATGTCCTAAAATTCTATAATATTCTGAAAGATATTTATAATATAGGGGGTAAATTTGGGATATCTGCTCATCTAAAAATTTTCTTCTTAAAGAAGGAGCGCCTTTTATTATCTGCAGGTGCTCGGGAGAAAACACCACCCCTTTAAATTCTTTATTTAAAGCAGCTTTTTTTTGAATATTTTGGTTTATTTTTATTGTTTTAATCAGTTTATTTTTATAAAAATCTTCCGGGTTTTTCTCTAAAGCTAAAGCTACTTGGATATTTTCATCGTCTCTGTTAATCTCTCCAAACAGATAGGCCCTTTCATTGTCCCACTTTATTACTTCCCTGTCCTCTTTTGTCCTGTAAGAGCTTCCTTTGATTATTAAGTTCAACCCTTCTAATAAGTTAGTCTTGCCCTGGGCGTTATTTCCGATAAAAATATTAAGATTGGAATCAAGATCTATGGATAAGTTAGAAAAATTTCTGTAGTTTTTCAATCTTACTTTTTTTAAATACAACTTCTTCTCTTCCTTTTCTGTGTTTATATATTACCTTCGGATAAATCCGACCCCCATAAAAGATAATTGTCAAAGAAGGAACAGTAGGGGCGTATTGCATGCGCCCTCAAAAGGCGTAATACCATACGCTCACAAGAGACAAAAGGCAAGCAGTATTAGTAGGGGCACAATTCATTGTGCCCCTACGTATGAATCTTATTTCTTTAACGCGATACTCGATACGCTAAACACTATACGCTCCACGCTAGGTTTATTCACTAACGACTAATTAATCTGTCCTTACCGGCATTAAAATATAAACATAGTTTTTGTCTTCATCTGGGGTAATAATTGCCGGATTAAGCGGGTCATTTAATTTTATTATAGTGTTTTCCTTTTTTATTACCTTTAATACATCTAAAATATAATCGGTGTTAAAAGTTATGGCAATGTCTTCTCCTTTTTTAAAACTGGAGATCTTTTCGGAGGCTTCTCCGATACTCGGGCTTTCTGCTTTTAAAATTATTTCACATATTTCCTCTTTTTGACTATTTTTTTTATTGGCTACTTCCATCTTTACTGTTTTTAAATCTTCCCTTACAAAAAGGGCGATTCTTTCCATTTTATCCCTAAATTCCTCAGTATTTATTTTTATTTCGGTTTTAAAAGAATCTGGAATAATCTGGTGATAATCAGGAAATTGGCCTTCTATTAATCGAGAATATATTCTTATACTGTTCTTCTGGCCATCAGGAAATAAAATAAACATTATCTGTTTTTCCCCAAATCTGATTTCTACAAATACTTCCTCATTTTCTAAAAGGAGTCTGGATAATTCTGATAGAGCCCGATAAGGAATTATAACTTCTATTACTTCGTCTGCTGTTGTTTTTTCTATGTTTACTACTTTAATATTTTTAAGAGATAGTCTGTGACTATCGGTAGTAACTGCTTCAATCTTATTATCTATTATTTTAAATAGGGCTCCATTTAAAAAAGTTTTGCTTTCATCGCGGGACGTGGAAAATATAACTTGTTGAATGGTCTCTTTAAATAATTTTTGATTCAGTTTAATTTTGGCTCTTATCTTTATTTCTGGAAAATTAGAGAATTCTTCTGCGGAAAAACCTAAAATTTTATAATTAGAACTACTTTCTTTAACGGTAGTGATGTTATTATCTGAGCATTCTATCTCTATTTTTCCTTCAGGGAATTTTTTAATTAATTCACTTATTATTCTGCTGGGGATAACTGTAGAACCGGTCTCAATAACCTGGGCTGGAATGTAACAATCTATCCCAATTTCTAAATCAGTAGCGAATAGATGGACTTTATTGTCCTCATTCGCTTCAAAAAGTATTCCGTTGTAGATAGGTAACCCAATTCTGCTGGATATTCCCTTTTGTACTGTTTGAATTCCGTGTAATAAACTTTCTTGAGAACAGGTAATTTTCATATT
>JAHJOY010000058.1 GCA_018819665.1 bacterium | reverse complement strand
TTCCTCGCAATAACACTTGGTTCGCCGAGTATTTACGATTAATTACCCATTTAATATAATAATACGACACCGATTATCTTTTTCCTGCTTAAAAATGAAAAAATATTTATTATTTTTCATACTTATTATAATATTCTTCATTGGAAATTAATATTTTTCTTGGATTTCGACCATCGTATGGTCCTACAATTCCCCTTTTCTCCATTACATCTATCAATCGAGCTGCTCGGGTATAACCAATTCGAAGCTTTCGTTGCAATATTGATATTGAAGCTTGTTTACTATTAATGATAATAGAAACAGCTTCATTGAATAATTCATCTTCTTCATCTTCTTCTGTTTCTCGCAATAAATCTTTACTCTTTTTATATTCTAACACTTCTTGTTCATATTCGTGAGAGGGGGAATACTTCATTAAATAGGATACCACATTTCTAATTTCTTTTTCTACTACAAAAGCTCCTTGAGCCCTAATTGGTTTGGAGGCACCAACCGGAGAAAATAACATATCTCCATTCCCTAATAATTTTTCGGCACCATTAACATCTAATATAGTTCTTGAATCAACCTGAGTAAAAACCGCAAAGGCAATTCTGGAAGGGAAATTTACCTTTATTGAACCGGTAATAATATCTACAGAAGGACGTTGAGTAGCTATTATTAAATGTATTCCCGTTGCCCTGGTCATCTGAGCTAATCTGCATAATGATTCCTCTGCTTTTACCGGAGAGGTTAACATCAAATCAGCTAATTCATCGATTACTATTATAATATAGGGTAAGGGTTCAGTATCATTATTGATGTTTCTAACATATTCATTATACCCGTCTAAATTTCTGACTCCTGCTTCTGCAAATATTTTAAATCTTTTTTCCATTTCAGATATCGTCCAATTTAGTACTTTGATAGCTTGACTTGTATCGGTTATAATGGGTATTAACAAATGCGGAATGCCATTGTAAATATTTAGCTCTACTCTTTTTGGGTCGATCATAATAAATTTTACTGTTTCCGGGTTTAGTTTATAAAGAATACTTAATATTATATTATTAATACATACGCTTTTCCCTGATCCGGTTGCCCCAGCAATTAATAAATGAGGAAGTTCAGCTAAATCTGCGATTATAGGCTTACCTCCAATATCTATTCCTAAAGCTATGGGTAATTTATATTTTCCATTTTGAAATTCACTACTTTGCAATATTTCTTTTAAATACACATTTATTCTTTTACGGTTAGGGACTTCGATTCCTACAGCATTTTTACCGGGTATTGGTGCTTCTATCCTGACTGAGGCTACTGCAAAAGACAAAGCAATATCATTGCTTAAATTAGTTATTTTAGATATTTTAACACCTGGTGCAGGATGAATTTCATATCGGGTAACAGTTGGTCCCTGGATAACCCCAACGACTTTTGCATTAATTCCAAAATTAGTGAAGGTTCTTTCGAGTGTTTTTACATTTTCCTCAATATTTAATTTGGTATCCGTTTTCTCTTCAGCGTACGAGTCAGATAATAGTGATAAGGATGGAACTTGATAACTGTCTATTTTAGGTTCCTGTTTAGATATCTGGTAACCTCTGTCAAAAGTTGCTTCTTCTAATTTTTTTTCTTTTTTCCTGGTTTTTATTATTTTAAATAATCTTTTGGGTATTTCATCTGTCTCGTATTCTTGATAGTCGAGCACTTCTTTGCGTTTTAAAATTTTAGAAATTTTTGTCCCGATATTTTTTAAAATATTGTAAATATTATTCAATATCATCTTTGTTTTATTTCCCAGGTTGCTAAATATATAAAAATAGGAAACTTCAGTTATGAATAAGGCAGATATTAAGCTGAGAGATATTAGAACAAGATAAGCGCCTTTTGTCCCAAAGTAAAAGTATAAGGAATTGGCAAAATAATAACCTAGCAAACCTCCGCCAGCCCCTTTCATTGCCAATGAATATGAATTGTCGAGCAAAAGTAATCTACTATGGATAAATATAAGAAATATAATAAATAAAAAACTAATACCGAAGAGTTTACGATAAGGATTGGGTGGTTTATAATTAAAAAGAATTACAATTCCCAAAAATAATAACAAGATGGGGAAAATATAGGCACCAAGACCAATATTGCGAGTTGCTGTTTGAAAAATAATTTTTCCTACGATTCCCATTTTGTCAGTGAAGATAAAGGCGAAAATATATAACAAAGAAAATGCAATAATTATTATACTTATGGTTTCATTTTTAGTATTTTTTTTCTTTATTTTCAAATTATTAAAGTCCTCTCGATAAAGATATCCAAATTGTTAAACCAGATATAATCCAAAGATAGTATGAAAAAAAGTATATTTTTCGATTTTTTAATAATCCTATAAATATTTTCATAGCCCCATAGCTTGATATTGCCGCCACTAACCCGGATAATATCAGAATAGATAAATCTATATTTAAGGAAGATAATTCCCTCATTTTAAACATTGAAGCACCTAAAATGATCGGTACAGATAGTATAAAAGAATATCTTGCTACAAATTCCCGATCTAAGTTTCTTGATAATCCGGCAATAACAGTTAAACCGGACCTCGATATCCCGGGGATAATAGCAACAGCTTGAGCTAATCCTATAAAAATAGCATCTTTATAAGTAATTTTTGAAATATTTTTATTGCCCTCTAAGTAATTTTTATTACCGAACCAAAGCAAAGCTCCTGTAATACTTAACATAAAGGAGGCTATTATGGGTTTGCTAAAAAGTATTTCAAAATAAGAACTAAAAGTATATCCAATAATTGCTGCTGGTATGGTGCTGATCACTATAAACCAGGCAAGTTTTGATGATGAATTATTTTTAAAAATATTTAATATATTTTCTCC
>JAHJOY010000057.1 GCA_018819665.1 bacterium | reverse complement strand
CTAAATAGTTATAGTAACTTTACCAGAAAACCTGACTGCTTGCAGTCAGGATGAATGGCTTACCTAGAATATTTAGTAGGGTGGGGCGCACCCGAATTAACGCTTGTGGAGACCTGTCTGCGTGCAACGCACAGGCAGATATGAGTAGTCAAAAGACACTCAGCCCAAGAATCCACGGGGCTTGCTCCGTGTGAGCGTCAATAATTGTAATAATGAACAAAGTTATTAAAAAAATTAAAATATAACGATACTTTGTTCATTATTTATTTTTAAACCTTTTAGCAAAATAAGCTAATTATAAATGTAACTAAACGAAATTTAAATTGCACCGACAGATTTATCAGACAGCAATATTATAACAATTTCGGTATTATATTAAATTTTTTTAATATAATGTCTAACAATAAGAGTAAAAAGAGGTGGATCGGGTGGAAACAAAAAAGAGTACAACAGAAATTATATCTAACAAATGGGAAGAAATAGAAGAATTAAAAAGAGAAGGCATTGATCCTTTTGGGTATAGTTTTAATAGGACTTATAAAATAAAAGACTTAATAGAAAAAAATAAAGATTTACAGATTGGTGAATGTGGCCAGGAAAAAGTAAGTATAGCCGGCAGGTTAATGGCCTTAAGAGCTCATGGAAAGGCCATATTTGCTAATATTGAAGATGTAAGCGGAAGAATCCAGATTTATATAAAATCAAATAAAGTTGGGGGAGACGCCTTTAAACTTTTTAGTAAAATTGGTGTTGGGGATATTTTGGGGGTTTCAGGTCTGATTTTTAGAACTAGGACTGGCGAAATTACTGTATTTGTTGAAGAATTTACTCTTCTATGTAAATCTGTGCGCAGTTTACCCGAAAAATGGCACGGGCTTAAAGACGTGGAGGTAAGATATAGAAAAAGATATTTAGACCTGATAGCAAATCCTTCAGTTAGAGAAATTTTTATTAAAAGGAGCAAGGTAGTACAATCTATAAGAAATTTTTTAGATAATAGGAGTTTTTTAGAAGTTCAAACTCCCATAATGCAGCCTATTCCCGGCGGGGCTACCGCACGACCTTTTATTACTCATCACAATACTTTACATAGGGATTTATATTTAAGAATTGCCACAGAATTATATTTGAAACGTTTAATAGTTGGAGGCTTAGAAAAAGTTTATGAGTTAGGTTGTGATTTTAGAAACGAAGGTATTTCTACCAAACATAATCCTGAATTTACCATGTTAGAGCTGTATGAAGCATATGGTGACTACCATAGTATGATGACAATTACTGAGGAATTATTAACATATGTAATTAAAAATGTTTTAGGCGGTTTAGAAGTTGAATATCAGGGCAATAAAATTAATTTTACCCCTCCCTGGAAAAGAATAAGTATGTATAAAGCTATTGAAGAGGTGAGTGGTATTAATATGAAAAAAATACTTCAAAAGGACTTTGATAAAATTATAAAGGAACATGATTTGAATATAAAGGGAAAAATAAACAGAGGTGAAATTACCAACGAACTTTTCGGAAAATATGTAGAGCCAACTTTAATTCAGCCAACTTTTATTTTCGATTACCCTCTCGAAATTTCCCCTTTATCAAAACAAAAGAAAGATAATCCGGAATTAGTGGAGCGTTTTGAGCTGTTTGTCAATTCAATGGAATTAGCTAATGCCTTTACTGAATTAAATGACCCGGCAGAGCAGAAACGCCGATTTGAAGAACAGGTTGCCAAAAGAGAGGCAGGAGATATGGAAAGTCATTTCATGGATGAAGATTATATTGAAGCCTTAGAATATGGTATGCCTCCTACTGGTGGTTTGGGCATAGGTATTGATAGATTAATAATGTTGCTTACTAATTCTGATTCAATTAAAGAAGTTATTCTCTTCCCGCAATTGAAATCAAAAGAATAATATCGTATCGCGTATCGAGTATTGAGTATCGCGTAAAGAGGAATAGTTACCTGGTTACTTAATTAGTATCTCGTATCTCGTATTGCGTAAAATAGAAATAAAAAGATGTAGGGGCAGACCTTGTGTCTGCCCGTAATGAGGAATATGTAGGGGCACGATGCATCGTGCCCACAGTAAACGGAAATAATATAAAGACAGAGAAGGGCACAATTCATTGTGCCCCTACAAAATCATAAAAACCGTAGGTAAGATACACTAGCGACTATATTAATTGGCAAATTGGTCAATTGGATAATTGGGTAATTGATAAATATGAGACTAGATAAATTTTTAAAAGTAAGCAGATTAATAAAGAGAAGAACAGAAGCAAAAAAAGCCTGTCTGGCTAAATGTATTAGGATTAATAATCGAATTGCCAAGGCAGGGGATGAAGTTAAAATTGCTGACGAAATTGAAATTAACCTGGCGACTAAAATTATTCAGGTAAAGGTTTTAGAAGTTCCTTTAAAGAATATTCAGGCAAAACAAGCTGTTTCTTTGTATGAGGTTTTAAAGGAAATTAAAAAAGAAGAAGAAGATTGAAATTATAATAAGGTATTCAGAAGCCAGAATCCAGAACGTAATCGTATGGGATACTGCGTTTCTTAGCGTATAGAGGTAGGGGCTTGATTTATCAAGACCGCAAAACTCGGGTCGGATAAATCCGACCCCTACTTTAAAAGCAATGCTTTATATGAAAAATGTTTTGTGTTTTAAATTATGGTTTTATGCTTTACGCTTTAAGTTTTCAGCTAAACAAAGAGATTGCCGCGCTCCGATAAATCAAAGCTCACAACGATAGAAATCTTAATAAGCTGGTAACCGATAATTGAAAACTGATTTTCTTCACGCGATACTCGATACGCAATACGATATACTAACGACTAAAAAGGGGTTTGGAAAAATGGAAGAAAAAATGAAAGAATTGTCAGAAAAAATGATAAGGTTATTGGAAGAGAAAAAAGTCCAAGAAGTAAAAGAAATTATTTTTGACCTCTATCCTACGGAGTTTGCCGAGTTAACCGATTATTTACCATTAGAACAAACTATTGAAATATTTAAATTAATTAAAGATGATGAGAAAATTGCGGAATTGCTTTCAGAATTAAATTCAGAATTACAAGCAAATATTATGGATGCTCTGGGTA
The DNA here is from genome assembly GCA_018819665.1 of bacterium. Lineage (GTDB taxonomy): Bacteria > Atribacterota > Phoenicimicrobiia > Phoenicimicrobiales > Phoenicimicrobiaceae > Sediminicultor. The sequence goes on along the minus strand of JAHJOY010000057.1, from coordinate 6,662 downwards.
AAGAGAAGGCTTCTAATATCTTAGAAGAAATGGATACTGATGAAGCGGCTGATTTTTTAGGAGAGATAACTCCTGAGGAATCCCGAGAATTATTAGATTTGATGCCTAAAGAAGAGGCAGAAGAGATCGAGGAACTATTAAAGTATGAAGAGAATACTGCCGGAAGCATAATGAACAACGAGTTTGTTGCTCTTCCTGAAGATCTTACTGCTGAGGAAGCAATAAACAAGATAAGAGAAATTAGCCCGGAAGCAGAGATGATTTACTATATTTATATTGTAGATATAAGAGAGAAATTAATTGGAGTTATTTCTTTGCGAGATTTAATCATGGCTAATCCTAAAGCTAAAATATCAGAAATTATGGAAGAAGACGTGGTCAGCGTTTGGGACACAGAGGACCAGGAAACAGCAGCTAGAATAATTGCTGATTACGATTTTTTAGCTGTACCAGTTATTGATAGAAAAGGTACTTTATTGGGAATTATCACTGTAGATGATATTATTGATGTATTACAGGAAGAGGTTACCGAGGATATTCATAAGATGGTTGGTTCGTCTGAGGTATATGAAGATAAGCTTATAAAAGCAAACCCCCTAACCAGAGCGAAGGCGCGACTTCCCTGGTTATTTGTGTGTATGGCAGGAGGAATACTTTCTGGTTCAGTTATAAAGTTTCATTCTGATACCTTACAGACCGTAATGGCTATGGCCTTTTTTATTCCTATAATTATGGCTATGGGTGGTAATGTAGGTGCTCAATCTTCAACCATTGCAGTTCGTGGTTTAGCTACTGGTCAGCTCAGGATAGATGAATTATGGTATAATATCTGGACCGAAACCAAGGTTGGTTCTTTTTTAGGAATAATTGTCGGAATAATTATAGCTTTGGTAGCTCTTGTTTGGCAGGACGATTATATATTAGGACTGGTAATTGGATTATCATTATGTTTAACTATGATAACTGCAACCACCATTGGCACTTTATTGCCATTGATTTTTACTAAGATTAGGATTGATCCGGCAATTGCGGCAGGTCCTTTTATCACTACCATAGTAGATGTAGGTAGTTTATTAATATATTTTAGCTTGGGTACCTTTTTATTTAAATGGTTCAGCGGATAGAAAAATTATTTAGTTAAGCATTATTTAAATAGTGTACTAAGATAGCAAAAAAGAATTTTAAAAAATAAATGAAAAAGGGAGAGAGATAGATGAGTGAAATATTTGATGTATATGCGAGAGAAATATTAGATTCCAGAGGTAATCCTACCGTTGAAGTAGAAGTAGAACTGGAAAGCGGAGCCTTTGGCATAGCACAGGTTCCTTCAGGAGCCAGTACCGGAGTACATGAGGCTATTGAGTTAAGAGATAGTGACCCAAAGAGATATTTGGGTAAAGGTGTTCTTAAAGCGGTTGAGAATGTAAATGAGATTATTGCTCCTAAAATTATAGGATATGATGCCACAGATCAATTATTGATTGATAAACTATTGATTGAACTTGATGGGACTCCCAACAAAAACCGCTTGGGAGCTAATGCTATTTTGGGAGTATCTTTAGCTACAGCAAAGGCAGCAGCTGATTTTTTTGGATTGTCCTTATATTGCTATATCGGAGGGATTAATGCCAAAGAACTTCCTGTTCCTATGATGAACATATTAAATGGAGGCAAACATGCTGATAGCGGAGTGGATTTGCAGGAGTTTATGATTGTTCCGGCTGGTGGAGTTAATTTTAGAGAAAGTCTTCGGATGGGAGTGGAAACTTTTCATACTCTGAAAAAAGTATTAAAGGAAAAAGGATATAATGTGGCGGTGGGAGATGAAGGCGGATTTGCTCCTAATTTAAAATCCAGTGAAGAGGCAATCCAGTTAATAGTAGAAGCAATTAAAAAAGCAGGGTATAATCCAGGTAAGGATATTTTTATAGCTTTAGACCCTGCTGCTTCAGAATTATACCAGGATGGAAAATATGTATTATCTCGAGAGGGAGTAACTAGAACTTCCGGTGAAATGATAGATTATTATGCTTCCTTAGTAGATAAATATCCTATAATTTCCATAGAAGATGGTCTTGCAGAAGATGATTGGGAAGGATGGCAAAAACTAACTCAAAAATTAGGTCATAAAATACAAATCGTAGGAGACGACCTTTATGTTACTGATAAGAAGAGACTTAACAAAGGGATTGAATTAAAGGCCTCTAACTCAATTTTAATAAAATTAAACCAGATTGGAACCCTAACTGAAACTTTAGATACTATTGAAACAGCAAAGAGGGCGGGTTTTACTGCGGTAATTTCTCATCGTTCCGGTGAAACGGAAGACACTACCATTGCTGATTTAGCTGTGGCAACTAATATTGGTCAGATTAAAACTGGTTCTCTTTGCAGAACGGACCGAATTGCCAAATACAACCAATTACTGCGTATTGAAGAACAATTAGGAGAGTCATCAATTTATCGCGGAAAGGCAGTATTTAATATAAAATAAAATGATATCAATTAGGTCAATATTTCATTCGAAAATAGTTTGGGTTATAATTTTACTTTTAATATTGTATATAGTTTTTTTATTTTCGGATAAATATGCCCGAACATTGCAATTAAAAGAAGATATTAAAAGATTGGAATCAGAATTAGAAGAGTTAAAATTAAAAAATAATAGTTTATTAGAAGAAGTGGAATCACTAAAATCTGATAAATCTGTAGAAAAAATTGCCCGAGAGGAATTAGGTCTTACTAAACCTGATGAAATATTGATTAAAGGTATTGAAAAATGAAATACGTATAATAGCGTAGAGCGTAGAGCGGATAGATAAAAACGTAAAACGTAAAGTGCAAAGCGCAAAACCAAAACTCAAAACTAAAAACGAAGAAAGAGGTTTTGACCAACGAAATAATTTTAACTTTCAACTATCTGAATATTTACAATTTATCGCCATAACTATATAATTACTATTCATACTACTATTGACGATTTAAAAGATTTATCATATAATGGATTGCAGTCTGCCGGAGTGGCGGAATAGGTAGACGCACAGGACTTAAAATCCTGCGAGCTGTAAGGTTCGTGCCGGTTCGATTCCGGCCTCCGGCACCTATAAAGGTAATGATCGATTGGTAAATTTGGCTTTGTTTGAAAAAAATGCTAAAATTAGTATGTACAAAATAACTATTTTACAAATATCAAAATACGGCGCGGGGTGGAGCAGTCAGGTAGCTCGTCAGGCTCATAACCTGAAGGTCGGTGGTTCGAATCCGCCCCCCGCAACCAACTTCCAAAGACCTCTTAATCAAGATGATAGAGGTTTTTTAGTAATATAATAAAAATAGTGAATAGTGAATAGTCGTTAGTCGTTAGCATTAAATACAGGTTTTCGGTTATCAGTTTTCGTTTTACAGATTATTGTGTTTTAGGTTATTTCCACGAATCTGGTGTAGGGGTCGAATTTATTCGACCCGAAACGGGTTTGATAAATCAAACCCCTACCTAAATTCAGGAACGGCCAAGCTTGTCCCCTGTTTTCACAGGGGCAGGCTCTGTGAAAACAGGAATCTATCTTTTTTATTCTCTGGTAACTTTGGGCACGATGCATCGTGCACCTACATATTATACATTACTATTTTCCTAACGTTTCTTAACGAGATACGATTCACGAGATACGAGATACGAATAACTATTCACTAACGACTAATCTTAGGCGGTGTAGCTCAGATGGCTAGAGCATGCGGTTCATACCCGCAGTGTCCTGAGTTCGAATCTCAGCACCGCCACCAAAAATATTTATTAAAATATTAAAGGCTTTTCTAAATAGAGAGGCCTTTAATTGCAAAAGGACAAGAAATGTTAGAAGAGAAGGTTCTACAAACTATAAAAAAGTTTGATATGCTCTCTTTCAATGACAGAGTCCTGATAGGGATATCAGGAGGTCCTGACTCGGTAACCCTTCTAAATGTTTTACTATCTTTTAAAAAAAGATATAACCTATCGTTTTTTATTGCCCATCTTGATCATATGCTTAGAGGAAAAGAATCAGATGAAGATGTAAATTTTGTTAAAAAGTTAGCCCAGGAGTTAGAGTTACCTTGCGAAGTTAAAAGCTGTAATTTAACAAAAATTGCTCGGAAAGAGCATTTAACTCTGGAAGAAGCTGCTCGTAAGTACAGATATAAATTTTTTTTAGAAACTGCCAGAAAGTTTAAAACAAACAAGACTGCTCTGGGTCATAATGCTGATGATCAGGTAGAAACTGTTTTGATGAGATTTTTAAGAGGAAGCGGATTAGAGGGTTTGATGGGAATTCCTCCGGTGCGAGGCAAAATAATCAGACCTTTAATAGAGTGCAGCAGAGCAGAGATTGAAGAATACTGTAAAGAAAATAAAATAGAGTATAGGGTAGATTCGAGCAATAAAGAAGTTGTATATTTTAGAAATAAAATTAGATTAGAGCTTTTACCTTTGCTTTCTAAAAGTTATAATAAAAATATAAAAGATATTATGCTTCGCCTTAGGAGTATAATCAGTGAAGTTTCGGCATATCTAAACCAAGAAACAGAATTACTTTTTAAAGAAGTTGCAAGACAAGAAAACCCCGAGATGATAATTATTGATTTAAAAAAATTTACCTCTCTCCCCCTGGCTTTAAAGAGGAGGATAATTAGAAAATCTATTGAAGCTGTAAAGGGAAATCTTTATTCTATAAGTTTTAGACATAATAATGAAATATTAAAACTTACTGAATACCAACTGGGCGAAAAAGAGATTTATCTTCCTGATAATTTAAGGGCCAAGAAGATTTATAACAAAATGATGATTTACAAAAAGAGGATTTCTAAAGATCAAACAGAGGAGATACCTACCCCCTGGGAATACGATATATTAATTCCAGGGAAAACAGAGATTAAATCCTTAGGTATAAATGTTGAAATAAAAATATTAGATTCTGCGGACATAAAATCTTCTTTATATTTTACTAGAAAAAAATCTAAAGGGAAATTTTTGGAATTTATTGATTATAATAAAGTTAACCCCCCTCTCAAATTAAGAAATAGACGGAGCGGGGATAGATTTTATCCCTTAAAGATGAAGGGCTTAAAGAAAGTTAAAGATTTTTTTATTGATAATAAAATTCCTAAAGGTTATCGAGATTTAATTCCTATCTTGGTTGATAGTGGAGATAAAATAATATGGATTATGGGAATGAGACTGGATGATCGGGTAAAAATTAACTCTGATACTAAAAAAGTGCTCTGCATAAAGACAAAAATAAAGAATACTTTTTTGCAGGAATATTTTTAATTTTTAACAAGGAAGGAGAAAAAATGCTAAAAAATAACGAAATTGATGAAATTTTAATTACAGAAGAAGAAATTAGAGAAAAAGTTTTCGAGCTAGGTAAAAAAATAACCCGGGACTATCAAGATAAAGACCTGGTTTTTATTGGTGTATTAAGGGGAGCAATAATATTTATGGCAGATTTAGCCCGAGCAATTTCAATTCCTATGATATTCGATTTTATGGCTATTTCCAGTTATGGTGCAGCCACAGAGTCTTCGGGCGTAGTAAGGATATTAAAAGATCTGGATGAAACTATTGCGGGTAAAGATGTCTTAGTGGTTGAAGATATAGTAGATACCGGATTGACTTTGGATTATTTGCTTCGGATATTAAAATCACGTAAACCAGCCAGCTTAAAAGTCTGTACATTTTTAAACAAAAGTGCCAGAAGAAAAGTTAAGGTTAAAGTTGATTATTTGGGATTCGATATTCCTAATAAATTTGTAGTGGGTTATGGCTTGGACTACGCGGGAAAATTTAGGAATGTTCCCTTTGTTTTTACCCTTAATCCCGAAATATACAAGGGAGAATTGAAGTAAGTATTAGTCGTTAGTAAATATTCACTATTCACTAACGACTAATTTAACCAACTAACTAAATGCGAGATACGATTCACGAGATACGAGATACGATTTATGTATTTGTTTTTATATAGGAAATATGCTAAAATTATTTTACAATAAGAGTATAAAATAAACTTATTATAAGAAATTTGTGAAAAAAGGAGAAATTTTTCTTGGCTAAAATACCTAATTTTAATAAAAAAGACTTAAAAGGAAATAAAAATTACAGAAACATCGGTCTATATTTACTGATGTTAATTATTACAGTTTCAATTATAAGTTCATTTTTTGAGCCCAAATCTGCTACTCAACAAGAACTTACCTATTCTGAATTTTTAAAAGAAGTTGAAATAAATAATGTATCTAAAGTTACCATTGTTGATAATTCAATTACTGGTATACTTATGGATGGCACAGAATTCTCTACTTATTCACCTAATGACCCGGAGATGATAAACACCCTTCGAAGTAAAAATATAGTAATAGAAGCTAAACCTCCGGTAAAAGTATCCTGGTGGATGCAGTTACTTTCATCTTTATTACCCATGCTTTTAATAATTGGAATATGGTTATTTATGATACAACAGATGCAAGGCGGAGGGAATAAGGTTATGTCCTTTGGCAAGAGCAAAGCCAAGCTTATAGGGAAAGAGACCCCCAAAGTAACTTTTAAAGATGTGGCTGGAATTGATGAAGCAGAAGAGGAAGTTGTAGAAATAATAGAATTTTTAAAAAATCCAGCAAAATTTAAGAAATTG
>JAHJOY010000056.1 GCA_018819665.1 bacterium | reverse complement strand
TGGTATTTAAGGGCAAGTTTTCTGTAAGATTTTTTTATTTCCTCAGGAGTAGCATCTTTTTTTACTCCTAAGATTTCATAGTAGTCTCTTTTTGTCAATTAATGTTTCCCTCTTCCCTCGTATGTCGTATTGCGTATCGCGTATTGCGTATTGCGTGAAGAAAATAAGTTTTCAGTTAATAGTTGCACGATACAAGATAGAGAAATTGTAACTCGCAACCTGCAATTTGTAATCTGTATTTTAACTTGCAAACTGGTTAAGCGGGTAACTGGATAACTAATATCTTAAACATTACCCGCTATTCAGGCTTATTCTTATCTCTTACTAAATACTATTCACTATTCACTAACGACTAGTTTACTCTTTTTTGTCTTCATCCTTCTCGACTTCATAATCAGCATCAACTACCTTTTCTTCACCTTTCTTTTCTTCGGTTTCAGATTGGTTACTCTTTTCACCTTCTTTAGCTGTTTCCTGTTGTTGTGTTTGTGCTGATGCTTTTTTATAAATTTCCTCAGCAAGCTTATGCGAGGAAGTAGTTAATTTTTCGATATTCGATTTAATTTTTTCTACATCATCTTCTTCTAAGGCTTTCCTGAGATCTTTGATATTTTCAGTAATATTATTTTTTTCGTCTTCGCTAACTTTATCTCCGGATTCCTTTAGTGTTTTTTCCACAGTATAAATCAAAGTATCTGCTTGATTTCGAAGCTCTATCTTTTCTTTTAATTTCTTGTCCTCTTCAGCATACTGCTCCGCTTCTTTTACTTTTTTATCTATTTCTTCATCAGTTAACCCACTTGACGCAGTAATGGTTATTTTTTGTTCTTTTCCAGTGCCTAAGTCCTTAGCTTTAACATTAACAATACCACTGGCATCGATATCAAAAGTTACTTCGATTTGGGGAATCCCTCTTGGAGCCAGGGGTATGCCAGTTAATTGAAATCTTCCTAAACTGGTATTATCTTTAGCCATAGACCTTTCACCCTGTAATATATTTATATCAACAGCTGACTGATTATGGGCAGCAGTTGAAAATATCTGGCTCTTGGAAGTAGGTATAGTGGTATTTTTTTCAATTAGCTTAGTATCTACCCCACCTAAAGTTTCTATACCTAAAGACAGGGGTGTAACATCAAGTAACAAGATTTCCTTATCCTTAAGCTCTCCTCCTAATTGTCCGGCTTGAATTGCGGCTCCCATTGCCACCACTTCATCTGGGTTAACTACTTTATTTGCATCTTTTCCAAATATTCTCTTTACAGTTTCCTGTACTTTGGGCATCCTGGTTTGCCCGCCAACTAAAATTACCTCATCAATATCTTCTGCTTTTAATTTGGCGTCTTCAAGTGCTATATAGCAGGGCTTAACGGTGCTCTCGATAAGGTCAGCAGTAAGCTGTTCTAATTTTGCACGAGTTAGTGAAACATTTAAATGTTTAGGTCCGCTGGCATCAGCAGTGATAAAAGGTAAATTAATCTCAGTTTCTAAAGAAGAAGAAAGCTCGCATTTTGCTTTTTCTGCTGCTTCTTTTAATCTTTGCAAGGCCATTTGATCATTTTTTAAATCTATTCCATTTTCTTTTTTAAAACTATCTACTAACCATTGTATTACCCTTTGGTCAAAATCGTCACCGCCCAAGAAAGTATTTCCGTTAGTAGATTTAACCTCATAGACTCCCTCTTCTCCAATATCTAAAATAGATATATCAAAAGTTCCGCCTCCAAGATCATACACTGCTACTTTTTCATTTTTTTTCTTATCAAATCCATAAGCAAAGGCTGCTGCCGTAGGTTCATTTATAATTCTTAAAACATTTAACCCGGCAATTTTCCCCGCGCTTTTAGTTGCTTCTCTTTGGTTGTCATTGAAGTATGCCGGTACAGTAATAACTGCATCACTTATTTTTTCACCAATGTGATCTTCAGCATCTTTTTTAAGTTTTTGTAATACCATAGCTGAAATTTCCTGTGGACTGTAAGCTTTGCCCTGGATTTCCATTTTAATGTCAGTATGTTCCCCGGGAATTATTTTAAAAGGTAAGATTTTTTTTGCTTTTTTCACTTGCTCGTCATTGTATCTTCTACCAATAAGTCTTTTAACCGAAAATATTGTATTTTCAGGATTGGTAACTGCTTGTCTCTTGGCTAATAAGCCCACTAACCTTTCACCTTTTTTTGTAAATGCAATCATAGAAGGTGTAGTTCTACCACCTTCTGCGTTTTCTATGATAACAGGCTTTCCTCCTTCTATAACTGCGACAACAGAATTAGTTGTTCCTAAATCGATTCCAATTATTTTTCCCATAATATTATTTCTCCTTTTCTAAATATCTTTTTATTTAATGGTTTAGAAATTTTCTTTTCCCGTAGGGGTTCGATTCATCGAACCCGCAATGAAAACGGGTCGGATGAATCCGACCCCTACGCCAGATTCAGAGCTCCTAATGACAAAAAACTTAATAAGCTTACAACTAAAAACCGAAAACTGAAAACTTGCATCTTGAATTTATACTAGCGACTATTCACTATTCACTAACGACTAATTTTAAATTATTTTTTGTCGGTATCTTTTTTCTCTTTAGTTGAAACCGCAACTTTTACCATTGCTGGTCTTAATACTTTTGACTTTATATAGTAACCTTTTCGGAATTCTTCTGTAACCGTATCTTCAAAATATTTATCTGTTTCTATTCTCATTACCGCTTCATGTTTATAAGGATCAAATCTATGACCAATTGATTGCATAGGTTTAACCCCTTCTTTGTTTAAAATATTACGAAATTCTTTTAAGGTATTATTAATCCCTTCTTTTATAGCCTTGGTATCTTTTTCATTTTTAGTAGAATCTAAAGCTCTTTCTAAGTTATCTATTACAGATAATAAATTATTTATAAGCCCTTCGTTAGCAAAATCAATAAATTCCTTATGTTTTTTCTCCTGCCGTTTTTTGTAATTATCAAAATCAGCTTGCAATCTTTCTAAATACTTCAGATATTCTTTGGATAAATTATCTTTTTCTTGAACCAATCCCTTGGTTTCTGATAATTCCTCTTCTATATTTTTTAATACTTCCTCTTTTTCTATTAATTTTCGGATTATTTCTTCTTTATTTATTGATTTATATTTTTTACTTTCTGTTAATTTTGCTTTTTCTTGCAATTCCTTTTTATCCTTTTTGTTAAACATCATTAATCCTCCAAGAATACGCATTATGAAAAAATCTTAAAATTCGGATAATACCTCACTTAATTTATCAGAGATGTATTCAGCAATAGAAATCATTCTGGGATAATCCATTCTGGTTGGTCCTAAAATTCCTATTGCCCCAGCTGGTTTACCTTTTATGCTATATTCACTTGTTACCAGGCTACAATTTTGCATTTCTTTCAGTTTACTTTCTTTGCCGATAATTATTTTCGTCTTTATGAAACCTGAATATCTTCTTATTGTGGCGGCTAATATATTTTCTTCTTCGATAAGTGATAATATATAATTTAATTTATCTGTTTCTTTAAACTCAGGGTGTTTCATTAGGTTAATTCTGCCATCTAAATAAACTTTATTTTCAGAATATCTAATATTAAAACATTCTTCTAAAAAATTATGGATAGAATTAAATCTTTCCTGAAGTGATATAATTTTTTCTAATTCATCTAATAACATATTATTTAAATTTGTTATATTTAT
>JAHJOY010000055.1 GCA_018819665.1 bacterium | reverse complement strand
TATCGGGATATTACTGAGCGACAGAAGATGATAGATGATTTAAAAAAGAGTGAAGAAAAATATCGTAGTCTCTATGAGGATATGCCTGGAGCTTACTATCGCACAGATAAAGATGAGAATCTTATAATGATAAATCCGGAAGGGGCTAAATTATTCGGCTATAATTCTCCCAAGGATATCTTAGGAAAAAATATCTCCCAATATTTATACTTTGCTCCGGAAGACAGAAAAAAATATCTTAAGGAGTTAGAAAAAAATAAAGGGAATCTTAAAGACTTTGAACTAACTTTAAAAAAGAAAGATGGCTCTCCTCTGGTTATTTCTGATACCAGTAATTACTATTATGATAAAGAAGGAAATATTGCCGGAGTAGAAGGCATCTTTGTGGACATCACCGAACGGAAAAGGAATGAGCAACTACAACAAGTCCTATATAATATCTCTAAAGCAACCAACTCTCCTATATCCTTAGATGAACTCTACCAATCTATCCATAAAGAATTAGGCACCATTATCGATACCACCAATTTCTATATTGCTTTAGCAGATTACCAAAAAGATGAAGTTTACTTCCCCTACTTTGTAGATGAGAAGGATAATGATGCCCCTATTATCAATTTTACCAAGACCAATTCTCTTACTGTCCATGTTATAAAAACGGGTCGACCCATACTGATTGACTATAAAAAGCGGAATAGGATGGTCTCTCAAGGGAAGATAACCCTTTTAGGCAGCATTACCGATAAATCTATTTGGTTAGGAGTTCCCTTGAAGATAGGAGATAGAATAATCGGGGCTATGGCTGTCCAAAGCTACACTAATCCTAATCTCTATCACAAAGAAGATATTAAACTTATGGAGTTTGTCTCTGAACAGGTAGCTACTGCCGTAGAAAGAAAGAGGATGGAAGAGGAACTAAAAAAATTAGCTCATTATGATACCCTTACCGGAGCATATAATAGAGCATATGGCTTAGAACTTCTTCAAAGACAGCTGAAATTAGCTAAAAGAGATAAATCTCCTTTATTGTTAGCTTATAGTGATTTAGATAATCTAAAAGATATCAATGATGAATTTGGTCATGAAGAAGGGGATAGGGCTATGGTCCAAGTAGCAAAACTCTTTAAATCTATCTTAAGGGAGGTAGATATCATCACTCGGATGGGAGGAGATGAATTCTTAGTAATCTTCTTAGATAGTTCCTTAAACGAAATTCCTATAATTAAAAAGAGGTTAAGCAAGGAATTAAACCGATTAAATAAAATTTCTGAAAAGCCTTACAAAATAGGATTTAGTACAGGATTTTCTAATTACGATCCGGCCAATCCTCAGTCGATGGATGAATTAATCCGAATAGCTGATCAGATGATGTATGAAGAGAAGAAGAGTAAAAGTAAGGGAAGATTATAAATTAGTCGTCAGTAAATAGTAATTCGTATCGCGTATCGAGAAAAAAACATATTACATATTTTCTTATAATTTATTCCTAACTAACTAATTTATTTTGTATTTCTTCTTTGTGTTTTCTTTACTAACGACTATTCACTAACAACTAACGACTATTTTAGCTAATCTAAGGGACAATCAATTTTAAACTTTTTGGTAGAAGAGTTATGGTAAATTCCTTCTGTCCTTCAATTACCTCACCGCTTACTTGCGCCAGAACAGGTTCTGAAGATTGAATCACTACCTCTTTAGCTCTATAAAAATTTATCCCCTTAATACTTGCGTGTGTACCTTTAAAAACTTTGGGGATAATGCTGAGATACTTAAATCTTCCCATTTCTTCTACCAGGCAGATTTCTAATAATCCATCATCTAATATTGCTTCAGGGGTGATTTTAAATCTTCCTCCGTAAATTTTCCCATTACTAATAGCAATAAATAAAATTTTAGAATGGATTTCTTGCCCATCAAATTTTATCTTTACATTATGATAACTAAAGGGAGAAAGAAGTTTTTTTACGGTAGCGAAGACATAAACAAATGCACTAAGAATGCGCAAATTGGGGTGTTTGCTTTTCATATGATTTGCAAGCTGGGCTACTTCTGCATCAAATCCTACTCCACAGATATTAGCAAAATATATCTGGTTATTAATTACTCCTATATCTATTTTCTTGGTTTTGCCTTTAATTAAAATTTTGCAAGCTTCAATTATATCAGAGGGGATGTCTGTGCTTTTAATAAAATCATTAGCCCATCCTAAAGGGATTATTCCTAAAGGTGGGTCATTTTTTGATTTCATAATTCCGTTTACTATTTCATTGACTGTTCCGTCCCCGCCTACTGATACAATGAGTTCTGCGCCGTTGTCAGCAGCCTTTTGGGCAAGTTCCACTGCTTCTCCTTGATGGGAAGTGGTGCACACTTTAAAATTTAGTCCATTTTCCTTTAGATATTTTAAGACTGTATTTAAATGTTTATGAGGTTTTCCCCCGCCTGCGGTTAAATTAACAATAAGTTCTGCTTTCAATTTTATTTCTCCTTTGTATAAATATTATTTAATAGAATTTTATAAGTATCTGGTTTTCTATTTAAGATTGTATTGGTATGGGGGACAATGTCTTTGTTTCGAGAAAGTAAAAGATTAAGTGAAGAAAGGCTGGCTTGTTCAGTTTTATCCAGACAAGAGGTTAATATTTGCCCTGAAGGAGAAGCTATTAAGCTATGTCCGCCACCCTGATGGGAAATAGAATTAGAACAAGCTACAAATATTTTATTTTCTGCCCCCCTGCTGCGACAGATATTTATCTGTCTATCATTGGTAAATTTACTGGGCCAGATAGTTATATCAGCCCCCTTTAAGGTGAGGATGCGGGCTATTTCCGGGAAAATTCCTTCATAACCTATCATTACTCCTATGTAACCATAAGAAGTTTTAAATACCGGAAGCCCTAAATCTCCAGGAGAAAAAAGATTCTTTTCTTCTCTTTCTAAATGGGTTTTTCTGTATTTTCCCCGGAGTTTGCCTGATTCTATAAGAAAGGTGGTTTTATAATAGGACTCGTCTGCTTTTTCGACTATGGTAATAGCGCAGAGCACTTTCCTATCTTTAGTTATTTGTTTGACTTTATGGATGATCTCCTCTCCACTTTCGGGGAAGATAAAATCACATTCGGGAAAGATAATAATATTGGTCTCCTGTTCCCATAAATTATTTATAAAGAATTCTATCTTTTGGAGATATTTTTTAAAATTATCTTCAAATTCTATTTGCACTACTGCGGTAAGCGGATTTGGATTTTTAGGACCAGTCTTTTTTTCCATAATAGAATAGATAGGCAGACTATCAGTAGGCTGAACTAATTCAGAATATAACTCTGGTCTTCTATCCTTTATTATATTAATTTGGTTATCGATGGACTTATCTATAGCTTCCTCAAGTGAGATTTCATAAAAGAGAATCTCTTCCTGGCAAGAAGAGGCAATTTTGGCTATCTGACCATCAGGTGCAAAGACAGCGCTTTTCCCACAATATAATATACTCTTTGCCTCCATTCCCACTTTATTAGCAGCAATTATCCACACTCGGTTTTCCAGGGCTCGTGTAGGAATCATATATTCTACCTGAGGGTTGGTAAGGTTTTCTTTCTCAAATCCTGAGGTGACCCAGTTGGTAAGGTCAAGCAAAATATTCGCTTCCTGTAAACTCAAACAACGGACTATTTCAGGGAGTCGTCCATCAGCACAGATAAACATTCCTATTTTCCCGAATTCGGTCTCAATTACCGGATATTGTTCACCGGCGCAGAACCAGTGAGAATCAAAATGCCAGAGGTAAGATTTTCGGAAGCGGCTTATCTCCTGACCTTCCGGATTGATAAGTAAAGCAGAATTGTAAAGAATATTTTCGATTAGGTCAGTTTCAACTATCCCTAAAGCTATGTAGCATTTATACAGTTTAGCCCTTTGTTTCACTTCGGCAATTAGTTCCAGAGTTGATTTCTGGAATTCTAAAGAATTTTTCACAATAAGCGGAGAAATATAATAAGCCGGATAAACACATTCCGGTAAAACCATTAATTGAGGGCGTGAATCCGCTGCCTTGTCAATCATTCTTAAGATATTTTCTTTATTTTCGTATCTATCACTATACTCTCGTGCACTTACTTGAAGACAGGCTACCTTTAATTTATTAATCATTTAATAAACCTCCTTCTTGGTTAGTGTAAACTTTAGTGGGGTAGTTAGATAGAAAGAAGAATGCCACTTTTTCTATCTTTTCTTTCGCTTTCTTAACTCGATACTCAATACTATATACTCGATACTATATTTACTTTCTACAAATAATTTAAAATTCCTGCTATAATAGAAAATAAATTTTAATTTTTTTAAATAGGTAACATTTTGTGCCAGGCACAAAATGTTACATTTTGGAAAGAGGAGAGAACATGCTTAAAGGAAAATTAGTAAATTTAAGGGCTGTGGAGAAGAAAGACCTGGAAGAGATAATGAAATGGGTAAATGACCGGGAGGTTACTAAGTATTTATCTGCCTTTCTCTACCCGGTTTCTTGGGCGGAAGAGGAAAAGTTTTTAGAAAGAGCGATGAGTCATAATGATACAGAGAAGAATCTTGTTATGGAAACCAAAGAGGGAGATTATGTAGGTCAGATTAGTTTACATAAAATTGATTGGAAGAATAGGAATGCAGAATTGGGAATTGTAATTGGCAATAAAGAATATTGGGGCAAAGGTTATGGTACAGATGCCATAAAAATTTTGCTTAACCATGCTTTTAATCAGATGAATTTATACAAAGTATATCTTCGAGTCTTTGATTATAATC
>JAHJOY010000054.1 GCA_018819665.1 bacterium | reverse complement strand
TTAAATATATAATAAAAAAGTAGTGAATAGTATTTAGTAGCAACACGGCGTGCCGTGTCTTCTTTTAGCAAAACGGTGTTACCGTGTTGGACAAGAAGTCATAGACAGTTAATTAAGGAGAGGTAAATAAAAAAATGAAAGCAGAAATTATCAGTATCGGTAGTGAAATATTAAGAGGACAGATCACCGATACCAATGCTAATTTTATCGCTCAAAAATTAATCGAATTAGGCATTGATTTAGAGAATATTTCGGTAATTAGTGATAATCCTGAATCTTTATTATCAACCTTAAAACTCGCCCTTCAACGTTCTGACCTAATAATTACAACTGGTGGTCTGGGACCTACGGAAGATGATATTACCTATCAATTCATTGCCAGGGCTTTAAGTCTTAAATTAATAAAATATCCGGGAGCTGAAGAAAATTTAAAAAGAATTCTTAAAAAAATAAATACAACACTTTCTCCGAGCAATCTCAAGCAAACTTACCTTCCTGAAGGAGCAAAAATTATCATTAATCAATATGGTACTGCCCCGGCTATGATTTTAGAAAAAGATAATAAAATCATATGCTCTTTTCCCGGTGTCCCCCATGAAATGAAAAGACTGATAGAAGAAAATCTAATCCCTTATTTAAAAGAGAAATTTCCACCTTCTATGATTAAAAAATCAAAAACTTTAAAGATTACCGGCCTTGGAGAGTCATCGGTTAATGAGCTTATTCGTGATTATATGAATAAACAAACTAATTTTTCTTTTGGTATCTATGCTAATCCGGAAGATATTCAGGTCCAGATAACTACCCAGGCTCCCACCGAAAAAGAAGTAGAAAAAATGTTACAATCTTCGGTTAATCAATTAACCAAAATATTAGGTAATTATATTTATGGGAGCGATGAAGAGACCATAGAAGAAGTCGTAGGAAATTTATTAAAGAGCAAAAAGTTAAAAGTATCAGTAGCAGAATCTTGCACCGGTGGAATGTTGGGAGAGATGATTACCCGTATACCGGGGAGTTCTAAATATTTTCAAGGCGGAGTGATAAGCTATAATGCCAGGGTTAAAGAAGACCTGCTAAAAGTACCGCCGGAAGCAATCAGAAAATATGGAGAAGTAAGCAGGCAAGTGGCTAAATTAATGGCAGAGGAAGTAAGAAAATGCTGTCACAGTGATATAGGAATCAGTATTACCGGCATTGCCGGTCCGGGTGGAGCAACACAAAAGAAAAAAGTGGGACTGGTTTATATGGCTTTGGCTGATGGCAAAAAGACTATTACCCAAAAACACCAGCTATTCGGAGACCGTCAATTAATTCGCTTAAGGGCAGCCCGCCGCGCCCTGAATATGTTCCGAAACTATTTATCTGGCATTTAACAATCTTTATTTTAAAAAACTAATTTTCAATTAATATCTCTAATTATTTATAATCAATTTTAAAAGATCTAAAGAGGAATATAATATGAGATATAAAAAAGTTAATTTAATAAAAGTAAAAAATATAATATTGCTTATAATCGCAATCTTAATCATCACAGCAATATTTTTATTCCCCGCCAAAGAGAAAGGAGGAATTCCCATAGATGCACAAATCAGATATGACGAAAGATCATTGGTGGAAGCCAGGAATTATCAGAAATTAGGAGACAACTTGGTTCAATGTAATTTATGTTTTAGAGGTTGTATTATTAAAGAAGATAGGAGAGGAACTTGCCGAAATAGGGCGAATATAAATGGTACACTTTATACCTTGAATTACGGGAAACCCTGCGCTATACATCTTGACCCTATTGAAAAAGAACCCGCCTTTCATATGTACCCCGGAGGGAGTATTTTCTGTATCGCCACTGCTGGCTGTAATTTTCGTTGTCTATTCTGTCAAAACTGGACTATATCTCAGCAGGAGGTAGAAAATACTCAGTATATCTACCTGACTCCCAAAAAGGCAGTGCAATTAGCTAAAGAATCAGGCTGTGATGCCATATCCTTTACCTACAGTGAACCAACTTCGTTTTATGAATATATGTACGATATCGCCAAGTTAGCCCAAGAAGAAGGGCTAAAGGTTATATTTCACACTAATGGGGCAATGCAACCTGAACCCCTAAGAACCCTGCTCAAACATATGGATGCAGTAGTAGTTGACCTAAAAGGCTTTACGGATGAATTTTATACTAAAATTTCTTCAGCAAAATTAGAACCAGTCCTGCAATCCCTGAAGATAATTAAAGAAGAAGGAGTTTGGCTGGAAATCGTCAACCTAATCGTGCCCACTAAAAACGATGATATGGAAGATATTAAAAAAATGTGTGAATGGATTAAGGAAAATTTAGGGGAAGAAACTCCAATCCATTTTAGTCGATTTTTCCCTGCTTATAAAATGCTTAAATTACCACCTACCCCCATTGCCACCTTAGAACAAGCCAGAGCAATTGCCTTAGAGGTTGGAATGCATTACGTAAATATCGGGAATGCCCCCGGACATATGGCCAATAGCACCTATTGTCCCCAATGTGGGAATATATTAATTAGCAGAGTTCATTTTATGGTATTAGCCAATAACATTATTGGAGGAAGATGTAAATTTTGTGGACACAAAATTCCTGGTATCTGGAGAGATGTCGATTCTACCCAAAGTAGCCACCAAGGCCAGGCCAGCCATAAAACATATGCAAAAAAGCATCTCAAATTATTGAATAATACTATACTAAAAAAGGTAGAAAAGAATCTTATAAACAATTATAATAAATTATAGGTGAATTAATAATGAGAAAAATATTTCCGTTTTTCTTTATCATATTTTTACTAATACTAATATCTTTTTCAAGTTATAACATTAATCCTTTTGCAGAAGAACTTACAGAAATTAATTATAGTGAAGAGATCAGAAAACCTGTAGTAAGTGGAACATTTTATCCTGGCTCAGCCGAAGAATTAAAAGAAAAGATCGAAAATCTTTTAAATAAGGTAGAAAAAGAAGAATTAAAGGGAGAATTAATCGGTCTAATTGTTCCCCATGCTGGTTATGATTATTCAGGTGAGATAGCTGCTTATGCCTACAAACAATTAGAAGGAAAAAATTTTAATACTGTAATTCTAATTGGGGAAAGTCACTACTTTCGCTTTCCCGGCGCCTCTATCGGAAATTACCAGTCTTACCAGACTCCTCTGGGAGAAGTAGAAGTTGATAATGACCTGGCTATAAATATAATTAAATACGAAGAGGCAATTAAATTTTATCCTCGGGTACATCAAGGAGAACACTCTTTAGAGGTTCAATTACCTTTTCTTCAAACTCTATTAAGAGATTTTAAAATAGTCCCTATAATTTTGGGGGGAAGATCTTCAAAATTATCTTCCAAGATAGTTAAGGCTATTTTACAAGAATTAAAAGGTAGAGACGAAAAAATCTTATTTATCGCCAGTACCGATCTTTCCCACTTCTATCCTTATCAAACTGCTTTACAATTAGATAATTTAACCATAAAAGCTATTGAAAAATTAGATAGCGATTCTTTTTACCAGGGACTATCCTATGGTAATTACTATCTTTGTGGAGGGGCAGCGGTAGGTACTTTACTAAAAATTGCTGAAAATTTAAAGGCTAATCAAGTAAAATTATTAAAATATGCTAACTCAGGTGATATTACCGAAGATAAAAGTCGGGTAGTTGGTTATGCAGCTTTTGTCATATCTAAAAATAATCCGCAACTTAACTTAAAAGAAGCATACTATTACTTGGAATTTGAAGATTCCGAGGTACAGTGCCTCCTATGTCCTCGGAAATGTATATTAACAGAAGGACAAAGAGGAATTTGCGGTGTTCGTCAGAATATTAAAGGTAAATTATATACCTTGGTTTATGGTCGACCAGTAGCAGTACATATTGACCCTATTGAAAAGAAACCAATTTCCCATGTCTTGCCAGGAAGTAAATCCTTCTCTATCGCCACGGCTGGCTGTAATTTAAGTTGTCGGTTTTGCCATAACTGGCAGATTTCTCAAGTCTTACCTGAAGATATAAGAAGCTATGATTTGCCACCAGAAAAAGTGGTACAATTAGCTTTGGAAAATAATTGCCAATCAATTGCTTATACTTATAGTGAACCCACTATCTTTTATGAATATATGATAGAAACAGCTAAATTAGCCCGAGAGAAGGGTCTTAAAAATATATATGTCACTTCAGGGTATATTAATCCCGAGCCCTTAAGAGAATTGTGTAAATACATAGATGTAGCTAATCTGGATATTAAAGGATTTACCGAGGATTATTACCTTAAATATTGTTTGGGTGAATTGCAACCAGTACTGGAATCAGCTAAGATTATGAAAGAAGAAGGTGTATGGCTTGAACTAACCAATTTGATTCTTCCCACCATAAATGATGATATGGCAAAAATCAGAGAGATGTGTGAGTGGATTATAAAAAATTTAGGGCCAGATGTGCCTTTATATTTTTCTCGATTTTCCCCGGCTTATAAAATGATCCACCTTCCCCATACTCCCGTAGAAACTCTGGAAAAGGCAAGGGAAATTGCCCAAGAGGTCGGATTACACTATGTCTATATTGGCAATGTCGCTGGTAATCCTGCCGAACATACCTATTGTCCTAAATGTGGGAGAATAATTATCCAGAGAGTTGGGTATTTTGTAACTTCTAATAATCTTGATCAAGGTAAGTGCCCCTTCTGTGGTGAGCAAATCCCCGGAATCTGGAAGTAAAAATGAAAAAAGAGACTAAAAATCTATTAATAATTTTTCTTTTACTGATTATAGGAACAGTTTCGGTAATTTATTATAATCTTTACATCCAAAATAATAAAATTAAAAAGGGAGAAACAGTAATCCCTGAAATAATTCAAGAAAGAGCAGAAGAAAATATTTACCGAATTGGCAATATTGTTATTGATAAAAATAAGGAAGAAATGTATTTTACAGGTAGAGTAGCAAAAACAAAGGGCTGGGTACAATTTCTAATCTATGCATATGGTTATAAATGGTTAGAAGAGGAAGCAGCGATTATATCTGATGCACGACTAAAAGATTTACAATTATCCTTGGCCCTACTAGATTGGAAGTATTGGGATGAATTCTATTATATGAAAAGAGGAGAGGAGATAGATTTTGAGACCGAAGAGATGGATTTGTTACTGAGTTGGAAAGAAGATAATAAATTCAAAACTATTAAGGCAAAGGAAACTATTATAATTAAAAAGACAACGGATTACTTAAAATTGCCTGGCTTTATTTTTTTAGGTTATCCCCTCTTTGACCCTACGGTCTTAGATGGCAAATCACACATTAACTGCCTGGGTTGTCCATTTTTTCCAATGGAAGAGAAAACATTACGCCAATTATTTAAAAGAAAATCTGGTGAATCTGGATATGAGATAAACCCTGAAGTCATGCCTCCTTTAAATACGAAAATAAATATAATTATAAAAAAATCCAGGGTTCCTTAAAAAGAATATAGGATAGGCAATAAATATCAGGAAAATATTAATTTGAAGGTTAAATAAAATGGTCAATATTATTGAATTATTTACCATAGGAATAGCTATGGCCTTTGGTCCCTGTTTATTTTTTTGTACCCCTATTGTATTATCTTATATTGCCGGCACTCAAGATAGTTGGCGAAAAGGTTTTAAATCTGTTTTAATCTTTTCTTTATCTCGAGCTATTGTTTATGTTTTATTAGGATCATTGGCTGGATTTTTTGGTAAACTATTAACTACCACTCTCGATAAATACGGTCTGACTATCTACTTTATCGGAGGGATGTTCATCTCTTTATCTGGGATATTAATTTTACTGGGTAAAAATCCAAACCTGCATCTTTGTCAAATCTTAAGAAAATATACTGTTGAAAATGATATTAGAAGTTCAATTGTTCTGGGAATAATAATTGGTCTTCTGCCCTGCACTCCTCTTCTTGGTATTTTAGTATATATAAGTTTAATCTCTAAAGATTTATGGCAAGGGGCTCTCTTAGGATTTTCTTTTGGGGTAGGCACCATAATCTCTCCTCTTATTATCTTTGGAATTTTAGTTAGCTCTCTCCCTAAAAAAATAATTAAAAGCCCTAAAACATTTGAAATTTTCAAAAAAGTCTGCGGTTTTTTATTATTCCTCTTTGGAGTCCAATTGATAGTTTCTCAAATAATATAAACTCATTATGTTAATATAATTTGATTTTTAATTTAATGTAACCTTATAATAATCTAAGGGTTTTCTAATATTATTTATCACAAAACCAAAGGGGGTTTTAAATTTTGAACAAAGTAACAGAATTTTTTGCACCAGGTAAAATTATTTTTGGTCCGGGAGGATTATCTCAAGTTGGAGTAGAGGCAAAAAGATTAGGAAGTAAAGTTTTAGTAGTATTGGGTAGAAGCGCGATGAGAAAAAGTGGGGCGCTGGACCGCTTAACTCATTTGCTTACGGAAAATAATTTAGAATATATAATCTATGAAAATATCCTCTCTGACCCAACAGTTGAAACAGTGGATACCGGAGCAAGTTTAGCCCGAAAAGGAAGCTGTAATCTGATTATAGCCCTTGGGGGAGGAAGCGTCCTGGATACCGGTAAGGCTATTTCGGCAATGGTGGTCAATGAAGGTTCGGTGGCTGATTATCAGGAAATCGAAGGAAAAGGCAGAAAATTTCAACACAAACCCATTCCTTTTATCGCCATTCCCACTACCTCGGGTACCGGCTCAGAGGCGACGAGAAATGCAGTAATCACTAATACTAAACTTGGTTTAAAGAAGAGCATAAGAGACCTCTGTCTCATTCCGGAAGTAGCTCTGGTTGACCCTGAACTTACCCTGTCTCTACCCCCTCACATAACAGCTATCTGTGGTTGTGATGCTTTAACTCAATGCATAGAATCTTATTTGGGCAAGAAAAGCCAGGAAATCACCAATGCCCTGGCCTTGCATGCTATAGGACTAATCGGTAAAAGTTTAGTCAAAGCAGTAAAGGAAGGAAAAAATTTAGAAGCACGTAAAGATATGGCTATGGCTGCACTTTTGAGTGGGCTTTGCCTGTCTAATTCAGGGTTAGGAGCGGCTCATGCCCTCTCTCACCCTTTGGGGGTATATTACAAAATACCTCATGGTCTGTCCTGCGCAGTACTGTTACCTTATATAATGGAATATAATCAGCCGGTAGTTACCAAAAAGTTGGCTAAAATAGCTGAATGCTTAGGGGAAAATATTTCTTCATTGTCGGAAACAGAAGCCGCTCAAAGGGCAGTAGAAAAGATAAAAGAAATACTTACTGCGGTCGGAATTAAAGAAAATCTTTCTGAATGGAAGATAAAAGAAGAAGATTTTCCACAACTAATTAAAGGTGCAAAAGGGGGAAGTTTAAACAATAATCTGCGGGACATATCTGATAAGGATTTAACTGAACTGTTATATAAAATGACTGGCCTTTGTTGATACAACAGAATTACCTTAAATTTAAATTAGTCTATTTTCTTTATCCTGCTAAGTAATTATCTACTAAACAGGGTTCACTAATTTATTATTTTAGTATCTACTATTAGTACGATATTCGCTTCTTGGTCTCGGTGGACGAGCTTCATCAATCTTTAAAGGACGACCGTCGAAATCGGTATCATTTAACGCATCTTTGGCTTTTCCAGCTTCTTTTGAAGAAGACATTTCTACAAACCCAAAACCTTTGCCTTCAATGATATTGACACTCTTAACTTCACCATGATTGCCAAATAATTCACTTAACTGATCATTGGTTACAGAATACTTAAGATTTCCTACATATAATTTACTACCTTGCATACTTTTTCCCTCCTTTTCGTTATTATTTCTCTTAAGTCCAATAACGTTTCTTTGGGAGAGAAGAAGCAAGGAAATGATTCTAACCTCTTAACGATAACATTATTAAAACACAAGAGATCCTTTTTTAACAATCTGTTATAGAGAATTCAGTTGATTGTTGTTAGCATCTCTTTTAAGTAATAAAGGCCAGTCGTTTTTATCTAACAGACTTTAACTTCACAAGTATACCACAACTTTTAGTTTTGTCAAATTTATTTATATTTTTCT
>JAHJOY010000053.1 GCA_018819665.1 bacterium | reverse complement strand
CGTTGTCCCCTGACAAGATTTTAATAATCAATTATTGGAATAAAATTCACGTTTATTAAATATTGCTATACCGAGAAAAAGGAAAGCCAGGCTAATAATGATAGTGACAGCACTTGCTAAAAAAACATCAGATAAACCGACAGTACCGTTTAAAATCTCACTCTGATATTTGATTAATCTTCCGGGTGAATAAAAACCTAATATATTATTAAAGAGTGAGAGTATGGAACTGATAAAATAAATACCTAAAGTAACTACACCTGCAACTATCTGACTTTTTGCAATTGCACTAATTCCTATAGTAACACTTAAAATGTAAATAGAAAATATTAAAAAAAGCAAGGCAGC
Organism: bacterium; assembly: GCA_018819665.1. Classification (GTDB taxonomy): domain Bacteria; phylum Atribacterota; class Phoenicimicrobiia; order Phoenicimicrobiales; family Phoenicimicrobiaceae; genus Sediminicultor. The sequence continues at coordinate 5,303 of JAHJOY010000053.1, read as the reverse complement.
CTGTAAAGACAGATTAAAAGATACGTCTGGGAATAGAATAATCGTATAAAACAGACATCCGGCATAAGCAATAAGCAAGGAAATTATAAGAATTACTACCGCTGCTAAAAATTTAGCTATTATGAAAGAAGCCCTGGAAGATGATTTGGTAAGCACCAAAAGAGCCGTTCCTCTTTCTACTTCTCCAACTACACTTCCCATAAAAACAATAATTACCACTATTAATCCAATCTGATTCAAACTCTTAAAAAATTGATTAAATGAGTCTATCCAGGTCTGTTCAGGAAGAAGTATTTGAAAATCTCCCGCTATTTGGGACAATATTTCAGGCATCATTTTTGTCATAATTGGACTGGATAGGCCAAAAAAAAGAAACAATAAGAATACGATGTATATTTTATTTGTTTTGATTATTTCCATAATTTCCTTTTTTAAGAATACCTTAATTGCCATCATTCATCACCATCCTGACAAAGATGTCTTCCAGGGTAGTTTCTACAGTTTCTAATTTAATTATTCCCACTCCGGCAGCAGTAAATATTTTAGGAAGTTCATAATAAGCCCGGTTAGTATCGTTTACGGTCAGCTTAATTGTATTTTCGTTCTTTTCTAACCCTTTAATCCAGTCAATGCTGTTTAATATATCGAAAAGCCCTTCAGAAATCTCTGTCAAGTTAACTAATATGCAATTGCCTCCAAATTTTTGCTGTAATTTTTTAACTTTTTCATGGGTAATTAGTTTCCCTTTATTCAATATTGCTACTTCCCCACAAACCCTTTCCACATCTGATAATATATGAGTTGAAAAAAATACAGTCACCCTATCTTTTAGAGATCCAATGGTGTCCAGTGCATTTTTTCGACCTATAGGGTCTAAGGCCGAAGTAGGTTCATCTAAAAAGACTATTTCAGGGTCGTTAATCAAGGCCTGGGCCAAGCCTAATCTCTGCCTCATGCCCCTCGAATAGCTGCCGATTCTTTTTTTCTCCGGTTTTAAGCCCACTAATTCCAGTAATTCTTCGATCTTAGGTTTTAATTTTCCGGTTTCTATTTTAAATAATTCACCAACAAAAGTAAGATACTCTCGTGCCGTTATCCAGTTATAAAAAGTGGGTACCTCAGGTAAAAAACCAATCTTTTTTAAGTAATTACCTTTACCATGAATACTTTCTCCCAATATTCTGGCTTCCCCGGAAGTAGGAAAGATAAGTCCCACAAGCATCATTATGGTAGTAGTCTTGCCCGCACCATTGGGTCCTAAAAAACCACATATACTTCCTTTTGTGATCGAGAGAGTCAATTCATCAACAGCTCTGATACCATTGAATTCTTTGGTTAATTTTTCTATTTCAATTATCGCCATTAATCTTCCCCTCAAAATTGATTAGTCTTCTTTTCTGCCAAACATCAGATAAAGGACAGGTCCGAGAAGTTGAATAAATATAATTATACCTGCCCATAACCACTTATTATTACCAGTAACTTTCTCCCGTGTAAAAAGGTCTTTCAAACAAATAAATATTAAAACCAGGTTTATTAAAATTAATGGTAATATTAATAAACCATACTCTTTAATAAGTTCCATCTTCACCACTCCTTATTATTTTTTATTTAACTGAAATGCTTTAAAATCCATTCTCCGTTAAAAAGTTTCTGTTTTACACTTTTTTAATTATTCTAAAAGTTTTGATTCGTCGTAGGATATTTTATTCTGGTTTTTATCCCGATACCTTTCTAAAGCCAGTTGAATCAATTGGTCGATTAAATCAGGATAAGATACGCCACTCGCCTCCCACAGGCGGGGGTACATACTGGCGGAAGTAAAACCGGGGATGGTATTAATTTCACTTAAATATATTTTATTTTCTTTTTTGCTGACAAAAAAATCTACTCGCGCCATCCCAGCAGCATCAACAGCTTTAAAGGCTTTAAGTGCAATTTCCTGAACCTCTTGAGATACTCCATCAGGTAAATCTGCCGGAACAATTAATTGAGTTTTTTCATCTATATATTTTGAATCATAATCATAAAATTCTCCTGCCGGTTTGACTTCACCTACTACTGAGGTTTGGGGTTCATCATTACCTAAAACACTGCATTCTATCTCTCTTACTTCTTCTAATCCCTCTTCAATCAAAATCTTTCTATCATAAGAAGAAGCTAAATCTATAGCCTCTTTCAATTCTTCTTTCTTGTGAACTTTAGTTATTCCTACACTCGAACCTAAATTGGTGGGTTTTACAAAAAGAGGATATTCGAAGCTCTTCTGAATTAAAGATAATATTTCTTCTTTATCTTTATGCCAATCTTTTCTCTTAATGGTCAGCCATCTTAATATGGGCAAACCCTTCTGTTGAAATATGGTTTTCATTAAATCTTTGTCCATAGAAATTGCGGAGGCTGCCACTCCCGCTCCCACATAGGGAATGTTAGCTAACTCCAAGAGGCCCTGTACTGTACCATCTTCTCCGTAAGGACCGTGTAATACCGGGAAGATTACGTCTAATTTTTCTAAAGCCGAGCTTTTATCTAATCTTTGATTATTGTCTATGCAAACCAGGGACTTACTGAAAGAGTCATTCAATAAAATTACGGTGTTTTTCCCTTCTATTCTGCCAGATTGAAGAGCTAATTCAGAATCCTGGGGAGATATCCATCTGCCTTCTTTGGTTATACCGATAGGGACTACGGTATATTTATCTTTATCTATTGCTTTAATGATTGAGGAGGCGGAACAAAAGGAAACCTCATGTTCTCCCGACCTTCCTCCAAAGATTATTCCTACTCTTAATTTTTTAGTTATCATTCTGTGCCTTTCTTTCCAATATTTTTAAAATATTTTATTTTCATAAATTTAATATTTCCACAGTTCCATCTTCAATATCTAAATATAGCAGTCTATTCCGAAAAAGTTTACCTCTTTTTAATAATATTTTAATCACTTCTTGGGCTTCTAAAGAAGCAATTAAGGCAGGAATCACCGTAGGAGCACCTAATTCTGCCTCACTTCCATGTTCAGGTAAATTTTTATTAGAGCCATAGATTAATTCTAATCCTTTATCCTCCGGGAAGATGGCAGTAAGCTGGCCATTAAATCCGGCTATAGCACCATGCACCAAGGGAATTTTTAAATCCCTACAGGCTTTTTGAAGCACAAAACGAGAAGGAAGATTGTCCAAAGCATCTACTACTACCTCTGCTCCCTCAATAATTTTTTCTACATTATCCGAATTAATGAAAACAGAATGGCCGACAATCTCTATAGAGGAATTTATTTCTTTTATCCTCTTAACCGCTACCTCAGTTTTGCTCTGGCCTAAATTGGTTTCGGTGGAAAGTATCTGCCGATTTAAATTGCTGTCTCCTATTATGTCTTTGTCAGCAATTATTAATTCTCCAATTCCCATCCTGGCTAAAAGTTCTAATACTGTTCCTCCTAATCCACCAGCTCCGATTATAACTACTTTTGATTGAAGCAATTTTACCTGTTCAGAAGGACCGATTGCTCCCAAATTACGATGATAGCGTTCAGGGATTATATTATTCTGCAGAGCTAATATTTCTATTTCCCTTCCCGGCAATTTAAATTTTTGAGCCAGGCTTTTGACCTGAACTGTTGAAATATTATAATATTTCTCACCAGAAGAGTTTATCGCTTCTTTTTTTATTTTCCCTAATTCCCTGAGAATTGCTTCTTCTTTTTCATTTTTCATATTTTCTTTCATGAGATTCGTCCCTTTTACTCAAATTATGTAATGGATATTGAGCTCTCAGGGCGTATGCAATACGCCCCTACTCTTTCTTTGTAATCTTATAATTTGCAACTATTTCTTCCTTCTTCACTATCTGCTCTACACTGAACGCTTAATCTTTATATTTTTCTGTGGGCAGACACAAGGTCTGCCCCTACCACTAACGACTATTCACTTTCCACTAACGACTATTTTTATGTTTGGCTTTTAATTTTTCCAATCTTTGCTTAATCTCTTTTTCAAATCCCCTATCGGTAGGAAAATAATATTTTCTTCCTTTTAATTCTTTAGGAAGATGTTCCTGAACAATATAGCCTCCTTCAAAATTGTGGGCATATTTATAACCTTCACCATAGCCCAGGTCTTTCATTAAAGGGGTGGGAGCATTACGGATAACCAAGGGAACTGGCAGTGGTCCCCACCTCTTAATATCTTCCTGGGTAAGCTGATAACCCTTGTAGAGGGCATTGCTCTTGGGGGCACAGGCTAAATAGGTGGCGGTCTGAGCTAAAGCTAAATTTCCTTCGGGCATTCCTAAAAAATGTACTGCCTGCATAGCTGCCACTGCTACCTGTAAGGCCTGGGGGTCAGCATTCCCTATATCTTCTGAGGCAAATCTCACCAGACGCCGGGCAACATAGAGGGGATTTTCTCCGGCTTCAAGCATTCGGGCTACCCAGTAGATAGCAGCATCGGGATCAGAATCGCGCATACTCTTATGCAGAGCAGAGATAATATTGTAATGTTCTTCCCCGGTCTTATCATAACGCAGGCATCTCTTTTGGACTACCTCTTCGATAATTTTTAAAGTTATATTTCTTACGCCTTGTGTATCTGGCTTGGTAGTTATCACCGCAAATTCTAAAATATTTAAAGCTATACGAGCATCTCCATAGGCAAGTTCAATAATAAAATCCAAAACCTTTGGTTCTAATTTTACCTTATATTTTCCCAGACCTTTTTCTTTATCCAGCAAAGCCTTTTCCAAAATATTTTTCAATTCTTCCGCAGATAATGGCTCTAATATATAAACAGTAGACCTCGATAAAAGAGGGGGAATAACCTCAAAGGAAGGATTTTCGGTGGTAGCCCCAATTAAGACTATAGTTCCATCTTCTACGTAGGGTAAAAAAGCATCCTGCTGGGCTTTATTAAATCTATGAATTTCGTCCACAAACAGGATGGTCTTTTGATTGTAATATCTTCTCCTATCCTGGGCTTCTTTGATAATTTTCCTCAAAGCGGGTACGCCTGAAATTGCCGCACTGAAAGGAACAAAATGGGTTTTAGTCATTTTTGCTATAATTCTGGCTAAAGTTGTTTTTCCGGAACCGGGCGGACCCCAGAGAATAACCGATTGCAGCTCATCTTCTTCGATGGCCTGGCGTAAAGGTTTCCCCGGACCAACAATCTTTTCCTGTCCTAAGAAATCTTCTAATCTTTCCGGCCTAATCCTATCAGCAAGAGGAGCACTACTAAATTTATTTTTTTCGAAATTATCAAAAAGATCCATTTTATACCCTAAATTTATTTATTTAATTTTACCATCTT
>JAHJOY010000007.1 GCA_018819665.1 bacterium | reverse complement strand
GAGCAAGGAATAAGAGAAATCTTCCCGGAAGCTGAAATTGTAAAAATCCCTATGGCAGATGGGGGAGATGGGACAGTTCAGTGCCTGGTTAATGCCACCGGAGGAAAAATTTTAGAAGAGAAAGTTGTCGGCCCCTTAGGAAATGAAGTTTCAGCTCATTACGGTATTTTAGGAGATGAAAAAACGGCAGTTATTGAGATGGCTGAAGCGTCAGGATTAACTTTAGTTCCAGAAAACAGAAGGAATCCATTGATAACCACTACCTACGGAACCGGTCAGTTAATTAAAGCAGCATTAGACCAGGGATGTAAAAAGATGATCATCGGGATTGGAGGAAGTGCCACCAATGACGGGGGAGCAGGAATGGTTCAGGCCTTAGGAGCAAAATTATTAGACAAAGACGGAGAGGAAATAGGTTTTGGAGGAGGAGAATTAAAAAAAGTTTTCCGAATTGATACAAAATACTTAGATAACCGCTTATCCGAGACTGAAGTATTAATAGCTTCAGATGTAAACAATCCACTCTGCGGACCAAAAGGGGCTGCTCGAATATATGGACCTCAGAAAGGAGCCACTCCAGAAGTAATTAAAGAACTGGATGAATCTTTGGCTTATTTTGCTGAAATAATAAAAAGAGATTTAAATAAGGATATAAAAGATATACCGGGAGCAGGGGCAGCCGGAGGTTTGGGAGCTAGTTTAATGGCATTTTTGGATGCAGAACTTAGACCAGGTATTGAGATTATGATTGAGATAGTAAAACTCGAACAAGCTATTAAAGATGCCGATCTGGTAATTACCGGTGAAGGGAAGATTGATAGTCAGACTATCTATGGAAAGGCGCCAATAGGAGTAGCCAAGATTGCCAAAAAATATAATGTCCCGGTAATAGCAGTGGCTGCAATCATCGGTGATGATGCAGATGTCGTGCATCAATATGGAATTAATACTTTGATAAGTGTTACTGGAACACCAATGAGATTAGATGAGTCATTACCCAATAAAGTATCATTAATTAAAAATAGCATAAAACAATCTATGATGGCGATAAAGACAGGGAAAGAATTGAAGAAAAACTAAAGAAAAAAAGGAGGGATGAGATAGAGAAAAATAATTGTTTTTTTAGTAAAGAATATTAAAATATTTAAAGGAGAAGAAAATGAAAAAAAGTATTGTATTATTAGTTTTGATTATGGTGTTTAGCATAAGTATTTTTGCTTTTGCAGAAAAAACTGTTGTGGAATTCTGGACTACAGACAATGAAAAATCCAGAGTTGATGTACAAGAAGCAATAGCAGCAGATTTTATGAAGCTTCATCCGGAAATTGAAGTAAAGGTAATTGCAGTTGATGAAGTAGACATCCCTAAAAAACTTGCAACTGCCAAAGCAGCTGGAAGATTACCCGATGTCTGTCGTTTCGGATTAGAATATGTAGCTGGTTTTGCCTTAGATGGATTATTAGACGCTAAAGCTGCTACTATGGCTATTGCCGATATGGGTTATGCTAGTTTTTACAAAGGCGCTTTAGATCTTGTTCGTTCCCCGGTAGAAGGCATATGGGCAGCTGTACCTATTGATGGATGGGTTCAGGGAATATGGTATAGAAAAGACCTTTTTGCTGAAAAGGGATTAGCTGCACCTAACAGTTGGGATACAATTTTAGAGGCAGCTAAAGCTTTTTATGACCCGGCAAAGGCTATGTATGGAATAGTAATTGGGACCGACCCGGGACAGGTATTCACCCAACAGGTATTCGAGCCTTTTGCTCTATCTAATGGGGCAACTGGTTTTGATAAAGATGGTAATATTGTTATGAATACCCCAGAAATGGTGGAAGCCTTAGATTATTATACTAAATTAGCTGCTTATGGTCCTCCAGGAGCTTGTTACTGGAGAGAAGCCAGGCAGTATTATATTGTAGGCCAAGCAGCTATGATGTTCTATTCCCCCTATATAATGGATGATATTGCCGGATTAGTAGAGGCATATCAAGTTACAGTTCCGGACTTAGCTAAAAATACTGGCTTTTGTCCGATTATAGAAGGACCTAGCGGAATCAAGGCTTCTTACGGACAGTTAGTAACCTTGGGAATCTTTAAAGATACAGATACGGAAGCAGCAATTGAATTCGTAAAATATGTCTTAGGACCAGGATATGTAGATATTCTCTTTATGAGTCCGGGAGGAAAGGTTCCTGTTCGTAAAGCTGTGGTAGATGAATGGTTAAAGCATGATGTGTTTAGCCTTTATGCTCCAGAAGTAGTTGCAGATGTAGCGGGTGGCATGAATATGATTCAAAGATGGGGCTTTATGGAAGGGAAGATTGTACCATTAGTTTCTGATGTCTATGGTAGATTGTTAGTCCCGATAGTAATAGAGAAAATTTTAATCGGTGACATGACCCCAGAACAAGCAGCTGCCTGGTTGCAAGAACAGACTGAGGCATTAAAATAATAGATATCAAATAATTAAAAATTAAAGCAAAATTTTTTAATCTTATAAGGACTATGCAGTTAAAATAAAATTAGCTGCATAGTCCTGCTTTTGAGTGGAGGTAAAGATGAGAAAAATAAATACTCTTACTCTTCAACAAAGAGAAGCGCGCTTGGCTTACTGGTTTGTTGTACCTACTTTTGCTATTGTTTTTGGATTGGTAATATATCCTGCACTTTATAATATATGGATAAGCTTTCATGAAGTTACTTTGGGAAATCTTGGCGAAAGAGGAGCACCTTTTGTAGGATTGCAAAATTATTTTAGAGTTGCGAAGGATTTTATGTTTAAAGATGCTTTAAAAGCAACTATTATTTATTCTTTCTTGGGGAGTATTTTATCCATTGTTTTAGGCTTGGCAGCCTCTCTATTATTAAATAGAAAATTTAAGGGAAGAGGATTAGTAAGAGCAATATTTTTATTTCCTTATATTGCTCCGGTGGTTTCAGTGGCTTTTATTTGGAAATGGCTGCTTAATCCGGTAAATGGGGTAATTAGCTGGGCTTTAATGAGCAGCGGTATATGGTCCAAACCTGTTGCCATG
>JAHJOY010000052.1 GCA_018819665.1 bacterium | reverse complement strand
TGCATTGCCCATACAGTAGCCAGGGAAACTAATCTTTTTTCACCATAGGAAAGATTGTAAGTAATTCTATCTTCAAAGCCAGCTAACCCGAGAGTCTCCAAAGTTTCTTTCAAGATTTTTTTAGTTTCCCGATGATTTTTTCTTAAGTTTAGAGGCCCAAAAGCAATATCTTCGGCTACAGTAGGACTGAATAATTGATCATCCGGATCCTGAAAAAGTAGGCCAATTCTTTCTCTAACTTCCACAAAATCATTCTCTACTTTTCGTTCTTTTCCAAAAATTTCTACTTTCCCTTCCCGCGGATTTAGGAGACCCATAATAAGATGGAAAAGGGTAGTCTTTCCGCTGCCATTGAGCCCAACTAGGCCAATTCTCTCTCCTTTGAAAAAATTAAAATTTAACTTTTTAAATATATAATCCCGGGAGGGGTAGGCAAAGGAAAGGTCAACGAATTTGATTACGGCTTCATTTTCTTTTTCTTTCATGGTAGTAACACCAACCCCACAATACAACTTATCATCACAATTCCCGCTACAAAATCAGCTTTTTTGAAAACAAAATGATTTAAAGTCCAAAATTTTCCCTTGAACCCTCGGCAAAGCATAGCATTATAGACTCTTTTGGAGCGATCATAACTTCTAACTAACATCATCCCCACTAAATAGGCATAAGTCTTGTAAGTGTGGAGGTTGGTCTGCGGTTTAAAGCCTCTTATTTTCAAAGCATTATTTAATCTGATATATTCAGAATGAATGGTATGGATATAACGATAACTAAAGAAAAATAACTGAGTTAGTTTATCGGGGAAATGTAAATGACGCAAGGCATGAACCAAATTAAATATTGAGGAAGTAGAAAGAAGAGCAATCCCAGCTAAAATAATAGAGTTAGATTTTATAGTAATTAAAAGAGCATATTTGATGCCTTCTTGAGAAATACCTAATGATCCTAAAGTATAAATATTTTTACCTGGAAAGGTAAAGGGGAGCATCAACCATAATAAAAAGATAAAACTATTCACCACCAAAAGACGAGAAATTACTTCTTTAGTCCTTAAGCGGGCAACAGCCACTGCTATTACAGCAATGAATAAGGCACCTATTAATGTGGTATATTTATCGCTGACAGCAGCAATTACTGAAAACAACAAAGCCACAATAATCTTTACTCGTGGATCGAGCTTATGAAAAAAAGAATCTCCTTCTGAAAATTTTTCTTTAATCAAATTAATCACCTGCGACTAAAATTTTAAATTATCTTTTACGGCTTAAAAAGTAAGCAATAATCCCAAAAATACCAAATATATAACCGATGCCCCCAATTGTTTCAGTGAGAGAAATCTTATCCTCTTGAGATTTTTTGATTTCCTTCATAATCGGTTTTAACTTTTCATCCAGAGCATTTTCTATTAATGATTGAATTTCTTTTAAATCGAACGAAGAAACTTCAGGAGAAACAACAGGTACAGGCTCTTCAAGCTCTTCTTTAATTGACCCGACAGTGTCTCCTAATTCATCGGCTGAAATTATATATTCTGCCCGATGCCCCATACTGGCAGTGAGAACTATTTTTAAGTCTCCTTCTTCTTGAGGAACTTCAAAAGAGAACACTCCTTCCTCATCAGTTAAACCTTCTAATAATTTATTCTCCTGGTTGTCAAATACTTCAATCTTTGAATCCACACATTTCTTGCCATCATTAAAATAACTTTCGCTATAAACTTTATCTCCTTCTACATAAGCAAAGACATTAACTTTGTGGGCAAAGACCGGAATATTTATCATCATAATGATTAAAAATATAAATGTCAAAATTAAATACAGTTTGTTTTTCATCTTATCTCTCCGATATATTATAAATATACTGAATTAATCTGTGTAATCAAACATTTAATATTTCCGGTCTAACTTTTCTTAAAAATCCTATACAAAACGCAGTTAATACCCCTTCCAAAATCATTACCGGAAGATGGGCAATTATCACCAATTTAGCTACCTGCATGAAAGGTTCTCCGGTAAAGACGAGAGCAGCTGCTACCATAATCCCGCTCAACATTACCGCCAAAAATCCGCAGGCAAAGGCCAGGATTAAAGCAATTAGATTGTTTTCGCTTCTAATTCCCTTGTTAAAAAGATAAAAACAGATAATCGCCGGCAAAGCCATATTTAAAGTGTTTACTCCTAAAGTAGTAACACCTCCAAACTGAAAGAGCACACCTTGTAAGGCAAGAGCAACCAATATTGCGGGGAAAGCTGTCCATCCCAGCAATGCTCCCATAATACCATTTAAAATTAAATGTACACTTGATGGACCTAAAGGAACATGAATTAAAGAAGCCACAAAAAAAACAGAAGATAAGATAGCCACCTTGGGCACTTCCTTATGCTCCATCTTTTTTAAACTATAGCCTACTGCCATAGCAGTTAGTCCTGCACCCGTAACTAATACGGGTGCAGATAGTATTCCTTCTGAAATATGCATAAATATTTCCCTTCTACCTATTTATTCCATATCATAAGCTTTAACCCAGAGCACCGCCCCTATTTCTACTGATTTCTCTTCTCCATTATGTTTTATTTTCTCTTCATCCTCATTAAGAGCTGCAAATCCCCACCAACCCGCCTTAGACATAGCATAAGTGAATACACCATTCTGGTCAGCTTTAATCACCTGGGTAATCATGGGATCAGCAGGCCATTTAACCTTGCCATCTTGATTGTAATATTCTACTTCCACTTCCGCATAGGGTACTGCTTCTCCCTTAACTTTTACTATCCCCTGAAAAACATTTCCTGTCCAAAGACCATATGGCCGAGTCAAGGGAATAATCTCAGTCTTTAGTCCCACCTCTTCATCCCAACCTACTTCCAGACCAAGGGCATTTACAATCACCTTAGTATAGTGAATGATAAAACAATCCTCTGCTGGTTCCCAATAGGGTTGAGGCTCAACATAAAAGATTTGGTCACCCGGACGTTTTATCTGATAATTAGCCTCCCAGATAGTGCATTCGTTAATCTTTTTCTCTTGAAGTGTATTTAGTAAATCAATTTTCTTGCCCTGAACTAAAACTCCAAATTGCACTGGTTTATCCATATTCATATAATGCCCTTCCATGGGATGGATAAATTGTATTTTTAAACTAATACTTTTATTGTCATCCTGGGTTACCATATCATCAGAGGGGATTACCATCCCGAAATGAGCACTGGCTGAAATCAAACTTCCGAATAAAAATATTACCACTAAACTCAAAATTAAACCTACTTTAAACTTTAGATTCTTCACATCTTTCCTCCTAAATATTTTTTAATTTATCAATTAAATTAGTCGATAGTGAATAGTCGTTAGTATTTAGTAGCAACACGGCGTTGCCGTGTTGAAAGAGTAGACACGGCACGCCGTGTCTCTACCTTATGAGGGCGTATGCAATACGCCCCTACTTCCATACGCCAAACGCTACCCGCTCTACGCTATATATACTATTCACTATTCACTAACGACTATATACTATTTTCAATTTCGTGTTACTCATAATGTAAAAAAATATAAGGCCATCAGCCTCCATAAAATAATTAAAATCTGAAAACTGTTAACCGAAAACTGAAAACTATTTCCCTACACCAGCTCCTTCCCGGTAGTAGCTATAGATAAAGATCCGTATTTTACACCTTTGGTTGATTTTAATTTATCCGCTAGCTCTCTCACCTCTATCGGTTTTCCTCTTACTACTATTATCTCTAAACAATTATCATGATCCAGGTGAATATGCTGGCTGGAGATAATCAACTGGTGAAAATCATGCTGGATATCGGTTAGAATATTTACCAGATCTCTTTTGTGGTGGTCAAAGACTAAAGTAATCGCCCCAGCCACTTCTTTTCCTTCAACCCACTCTCTCTTAACTAGATTCTCTCTGATTAAATCACGTATTGCCTCTGACCGATTAGGATATTTCTTCTCTTTGATAAGTCTATCAAATTTTTCTAAAAGTTCTTTTTCTAAGGATACCCCAAAACGAACTATATCAGACATTAACCCCTACCTTTTTTATTGTTAATATTACTATTTTCAAAATAATAACACGATAATTCTATTCTGTCAAAGTTTTTACTTTTTAATCGATAATAATTTCTTCAAGGGGTTCTTTGGGTACATGGTGGACTCCCTGGCTATCCCGCCAATATTTGATATCTTCCTCAGGACCAACTGTTTCAAGTACCACCTTCTCCTTGTAGAATAAAGGTTTGTCAAAGGATCGTTGTCCCCTGACAAGATTTTAATAATCAATTATTGGAATAAAATTCACGTTTATTAAATATTGCTATACCGAGAAAAAGGAAAGCCAGGCTAATAATGATAGTGACAGCACTTGCTAAAAAAACATCAGATAAACCGAC
>JAHJOY010000051.1 GCA_018819665.1 bacterium | reverse complement strand
GGGCACAATTCATTGTGCCCTACAACATAATTATAACCAAAAAGTCATAATTTACTATAGGCTTTTCTACAACGCACCATATATATAATTTGTTGAAAATATTTTTTGGCTTTTTTGGAAATTACCATAAATTATATAAAGTGTTTTAATTCGTAAAGGCAGATAATGGCTGAAATAGACAAACGGATCAAGGAACAGCTGAAAAAGGCTACAAAAAAGAACAGATTAGAGAAGGCTTGAGAAAAGCCAGCTATCAACAAGACATCATTTATTCTGTTAAAACCTTTGCAGAGAGAATATTTATAAAGTTATAGATAGTGCAAATTAATATGGTATAATAACTAAAGCAAACATTTACGAGGAAAATTATATGATATCCCAAGAAGAAATTAATGAAGTAATTGATAGAATAGTCAAGAATATTAATCCAGAAAAAATTATATTATTTGGCTCTTACGCCTCTGGGAATCCAAGTGAAGATAGTGATTTGGATATATTAATTGTAAAAGAAATGAGAATGCCCAGATATAAAAGAAGCAGGGAAGTGAAAAAGCATTTAAGAGGTATGAAAATTCCCATTGATGTAATTGTATATACCAAAAAAGAGATAAAAGAGTGGGAAGATACCAAAACTGCTTTTATCAACCAGGCTATTAAGCAGGGAAAGGTATTATATGGACAAACGCAATGAATTAATCAAAGAATGGATACATAAAGCCAACCATGACATAGGATAGGTTAAGTTGACATAGGGTAATGTTTTAGTATAAAATGATACCAATTATGGAAACTATATCTAAACAAAAAGCAATTCAAATTTTAATTCAAAAGAATATTAGCCTGCTGGATATTGGCACTGCTCAGAAAATCTTTTCCTTTCAGAAAGAGAATAGTCTTTATAAATTCCTACAGAGATTAGAAAGAGCTGATATTCTAAAAAGGATTGTTAAAGGAAAATATTTATTTTCTTTTAAAAAAACTAATGATTATGAATTAGCTAACCTTTTGCTTACTCCTTCTTACATTTCTTTAGAAAGCGCCCTCTCTTTTTATGGGATTTTAGCTCAATTTCCTTATACCATCACTTCGGTTACTCCTGCTAAGACCAAGAAGATTGTCTATAATGAAAAGGAATTTGAGTTTGCCCATCTGAAAAGGGAGTACTTTTTTGGTTTTGTTAAGAAAGATAATTTTCTAATTGCCCTGCCGGAGAAGGCCCTATTAGATGAACTTTATTTTATTTCCAAAGGCCTGACAAGTATATCCTTAGATGAATTGAATTTATCCCCAATTAATAAGAATAAGTTGAAAAAAATGATAAAATATTATAAGTTCTTACCTTTAGAAAATATGGTGAAAAAATATGTTAAGTAAAGAACAGGTACAAATTTTTTCCAAAGAATTGAAGATAGATTCGTTTTCTGTCTATCGAGAATATCTCCAGCTCCTATTTTTAAAATATTTTTATGAATTACCAAAGAGTAATCAGATTTATTTTAAAGGAGGGACTTCAATTAAGTTTTTATATGGGTCTTTTAGGTTTTCTGAAGATCTGGATTTTAGCAGTATTTTAAGTGAAGAGGAGATTCATACTTTAATTCAAAAAGCAATTAAAAATCTTTCCAGGGAAATCCCGGTATCCTTCAAACAAGAGAAGTCTATTGTCGATTCTTTTACCGGGAGAATATTTCAAGAAATATCAGATTTTAGCTTTCCCTTAACGGTTAGGTTAGATATTTCTTTAAGAGAAAAACCGATTTATATTGAAAATAATTATGTTGAAACTACTTTTCCTATTTCCCCCTATCCTTTAGTGGTGCATTTAGCAGCCAAAGAGATTTTAGCCGAAAAAATTAGAGCTCTAATAATTAGAGGGAAGGGAAGGGACCTTTTTGATATCTGGTTTTTATTAAGTAAAAAGATAGAGATTGACCAAGATTTGGTTAATTTAAAGATGTCTTTTTATAATAAAAAAACTGACCCTAAAGAGATTATGAATATTATTAGGGAGATGCCAGATCAGGAAATTAAAAAAGATTTGACTAAATTTTTACCCTTAAATCAAAGGACAACCGTTGAGAAAGTAAAATTCTGGTTGATTGAAAAGTTAGAGAAATATATGCCAAAAAGATAAACTTTGAAGGTTAATCCTTAAGAAAGTGTTTCTAATAATTTTATGTTTGTGGAGAACAAAACAGGTGCAAATTTGTGAGGCTTTAGGTTTAGAAAAAAGAACTTTTATATCTCTGGTAGGTGCAGGAGGGAAGAGTACTCTTTTTAGTCGATTAGCTGAAGAACTGCTTCTTAAAAATAAACGAATAATTCTAACTACCACTACCAAAATGTTTGCCTGGCAGTTAGCTCCTTTTATAAAAAAGGGCAAATTAGTTGAAGGCCACGATGAAGAGACTATTCGGAAATATATTAAAAAATACTTTTCTGTTGAAAGTAAAGTCGGAAGATTAGCAGTTATAGGAGAGAAGATAGAGGATAGTGGAGAAGAAAAAGTATCCGGGCCGCCACCTGATTGGTTGGATAAATGGTGGGAGGATAAATTAGCAGATTATTTTTTAGTAGAAGCCGATGGGGCAGCGGGGAGGCCGGTAAAAGCTCCGGCTTTTCATGAGCCGGTAATTCCTTTATCGACTACAGATTTAGTCGGAGTGATTGGCATAGATGCCCTGGGTCTTTCTTTGCAGGAAGAAAATGTTTTTCGTTCTCAAATTTTCTCCCGGCTAACCGGATTAAACTTAGGAGAAAAGATTGGGATAGAAGCCTTATCTCTTTTAATCTGCCATCCTGAAGGTTTGTTTAAAGGAGCCCCTCCGGGTTGCCGCCGTCATCTTTTTATTAATAAAGTGGAAGATTCTAAAGACCAAAAAAAGGCTGAAGAATTGGCTTTTCAGGTTCTAAGAATTTGTCACCGGAGAATTAGTGGTATAATTATGGGAGCTGCTAACCAGGATGAAGTAGTGGCTGAGTTAATAAAAGAGGAGAAAACATTATGATTTGGGGAATCATTTTAGCTGCAGGGGAAAGCAAAAGAATGGGAAAAGTAAAATTAACTCTTCCTTTGGGTGATAAGAAACTGATAGAATGGGTATTACAGGCAGCAAAGTTAGCTCCTTTAGACAAATTTCTTTTGGTGGTTCGCCCTGAAGATAAAGAAATTATTGATATAGGAAAGAACTGGGGAGCGGAGATTGTGCTTAATCCCGAATATAAATCTGGGATGAGCAGTTCAATCCGAAAAGCACTGCACCAAATATCTTCCGAGGAGCTAGAAGGGTTTTTTGTACTTTTAGGCGACCAGCCTTTAATTAATCCTTCTATATTATATAAAATGCTTCTAGCTTTTACTCCGGGTAAAAAAGAGATAGTAGTTCCTTTTTATAAGGATAAACAGGGAAACCCTGTACTTTTTGATGGTTATTGGAAAGAAGAATTAATGGGTCTTACTGGGGACATAGGGGGCAGAGTTTTAATTAAGGCTCATCCCGAGAATATAAAACGGGTTAAACTATCAAATGAATCCGTATTATTAGATGTTGATCGAGAAGAAGATTATGAGAAAATAAAAAGTATTTTTAATTCTTTTCATAGAAAAGGAAGGATTTAAATAAAGTGAATAATATATTAGTAATTATTCGAGGTGGAGGAGACCTGGCCACCGGTGTGGCCGTAAGACTTTTTCGAGCAGGGTTTTCTGTGATAGTTTTAGAAATAGACCATCCCACTGTTATCCGTCTTCCTGTTTCTTTTGCCCGGGCTATTTATGAGGGCAAGGTTATTGTAGAAGAGGTAGAAGCTGTTTTGATTCCTTCCTGGGAAAAAGCGGAAGACATTATCAAAAAAAGGAAAATTGCGGTTTTAATAGACCAGGAAGGAAGTTGCATTGAAAAACTTTCTCCCACCGTCTTAGTAGATGCTATTTTAGCTAAACGTAATTTAGGGACCAGGATAGACCAGGCACCTTTGGTTATTGGCTTAGGACCGGGTTTCACCGCAGGAGAGGATGTTGATGTGGTAGTAGAAACCAAGAGAGGACATAACCTGGGACGGGTTTGCTATCAGGGGCAAGCAGCACCAGATACAGGTGTGCCCGGAGAAGTGGGAGGAGAATCGAAGAGAAGGTTATTGCGAGCTCCAGCTGAAGGTAAAATTGTGCCTTTGCATAAAATAGGAGATTTGGTTAAGGCAGGAGAGATAATTGCAGAAGTAGGGGGAGTTCCTTTAAAAGCAGAAATATCTGGCGTTCTGCGAGGATTAATTTATCCTAAAAGTTGGGTGACTAAAGGGATGAAGGTAGGAGATATCGACCCCCGAGGGATAAGAGAATACTGTTTTACCGTTTCTGATAAAGCCCGTTCGTTAGGGGGAGCGGTTTTAGAGGCAATCTGTACTTATTTAAATAAAAAATAATCAGGAAAAATTATTTTGTTTATAAAAGCTTAATTAATCTTGAAAAATACTAAAGTAATATTGTATACTTTTACAAAGAGTGTTCATTCTAAAGTCTTAACATTTTATGAATCCTAATAGAAGGGTATTTTTTTTACACTCCGTTATATTTATATAAGCATAACGTCTATTTTGGAGAATCTCTCTTATCTTTTTTACTTTTAGGAAGGGGGTAGGATATTTTTTTATATCACCGTTATACGTAAATAAGTATAACGGTTTTAAGATTAAGAAAGTAGTTCTTTGGGGAAGAACTACTTTATAAACAAATATCCGATATAAAAGTAGAAAGGATTACCGTATTAAATAGTGTGTCTACTTTTATCTTTGTAAAGTTATAATTTAATGAGAATGAGAAATAAGGAAGGAGAAGTTACAATGGAACGATTTAGCTTGATATTGCTGTTAATAATAGGGTTAATGCTTGTGTGGGGGATAGTTAGTTATGCAGAGGAAAAGAAAGTAGAGATTTTGGCTTTTTGTGGTTCTGCTTCAAAACCGGCAATGGAAGAGTGTGCAAAGCTATTTGAAGAAAAAAGTGGAATAAGAGTAGTTCTATATTTTTCTGGTTCGGGCGAAATGTTATCACAGATGAAAATGAGCAAGAGAGGTGATATCTATATCCCTGGGTCTCCTGATTACATGGTTAAAGCAGTGAACGATGGTGTTGTAGATGTTCATCAGAATGTAGAGATAATTGCATATCTGGTTCCGGCGATACTTGTACAGAAGGGAAATCCGAAAAATATTCGGGGGCTTTGTGACCTATCGAAAGAGGGTCTCCGTGTTGCCATTGGTGATCCAGAATCTGTATGTGTAGGCTTATATGCTTATGAAATTTTAGAAAAAGAAGGAATTCTTAATGATGTAAAAAGGAATATCGTTACACTCGGTGGTAGTTGTAGTAGGACTGCAGCTCTTATTCCTATGAAAGCTGTCGATGCTATCATGGGATGGAGAGTATTTGCAAAATGGAATCCCGAAACAACTGATGTGATATTTTTAAAACCTGACCAAATGCCTCGACTGGCCTATATTCCGGCAGCAATTTCTACTTTTAGTGAACATCCTAAAGAAGCAAAACAATTTATTGAGTTTTTAAAGTGCCCCAAAGGGCAACAAATCTTTACTAAATGGGGCTATCTTTCAACTGAGAAAGCGGCTCGAAAATTTGCTCCAGGGGCCTCTATTGGTGGAGAATATAAATTACCTGCTGATTATGTATCTCCTGTAGGAAAATAAAAATATGCAGAGAAAGATAAATAGTAACACTTTATTTAATATGGCAATTATTTCTACCCTGGTAGTAGTTATACTATTTATAGGGCTATTGTTGTTTTCAGTTATTGATTATATCCATTGGAAGAGATTTTCTGGTGTATTTTTTTCGAATGAAGTTTTATTTTCTATGAGATTAAGTTTGATAACTGCTACAGTGGCAACAGGTATTTCGATGATGATGGCTATTCCAACGGCATTTGCTCTGTCGAGATTAAATTTTTGGGGGAAAGATATAATTGATACTCTGATTGATATACCTGTTATTCTATCACCTGTTGCCACAGGTGCAGTACTATTGATCTTTTTTAATAATACTGCATTGGGTAAATTTATTGAGGATAATATTATGCGCTTTACCTTTGAGGTGAGAGGCATTGTATTTGCCCAGGTTGTTGTGGTCTTTGCTCTTGCTGTGCGGCTTTTAAAGTCGACTTTTGATGGTATTAATATTAGATGTGAGGATGTAGCTCGTACTCTTGGCGCAAATAAGATTAACGCATTCTTTAATATTACCCTTCCGATGGCGAAGAGTGGTATCATTGCAGCATTTATTCTAACTTGGTCGAGAGCAATTAGTGAGTTTGGGGCAACACTTATGTTAGCAGGGGCGAGTACAATGAAAACCGAGACTCTTCCTATCGCTATATTTTTGAGTTTTGCAAAGGCAGATGTTTATCAAGCGTTGGCTGTTATACTGATACTCTTGGGATTAGGGGTAGTTGTTCTTTTGGCTTTTCGTTGTATTATAAGGAGAATATTGCTGTGATAAAAGTAGAGAATTTATGTTTAAATTTGGGAAATTTTAGACTAAAGAATATAAATTTTAGTGTAGAGGATGGCCAATATTGTATCCTCTTAGGCCCATCTGGTGCAGGCAAAACCCTTCTTATGGAATGTATAGCAGGATTGAGGAAACCAGACAGAGGGAGAATTTTTTTGAATGGACATGAAGTTACAGATATACCACCTGAAGAAAGGAATATAGGATATTTACCGCAGGATTATGCTCTTTTCCCTTTTATGGATGTTTATCGTAACATTAGTTTTGGCCTTAGACTGAGAAAATTTACGGCTGATGAAATAAAAAGAGATGTGAATAATGTTGCAGATTCCCTTAACATAAAACACCTGTTGCATCGTTTGCCTTCCACTTTAAGTGGGGGTGAAAAGCAACGAGTAGCGTTAGCAAGAGCCTTTATTATTAATCCTTATTTTCTTCTTCTTGATGAACCTTATTGTTCATTGGATGCAAATTTAAAGAGGAACCTTTGGCTTCAGATGTTACGCTTTCACCGGAGGACAAATAAGACAACGGTTCATATTACGCATGACCTTGAAGAAGCATTTACGCTTGGGGAGAAGGTAATAGTGTTAATCAATGGATGTGCAGAACAGAGCGGTAGCCGCGAAGATGTATTTTACCATTGTAATAGTTTTAAAGTAGCCTCTTTTTTAGGTATTAGCAATATTTTATATGGTAGAATAATTTCAACAAATAGAAAAGAAGATAATATTAAAATAAGATGGAAAGGTTACACTATAACCGCGCGGTTTAAGGAGGAATTTGTCGAAGGTAATAAAATAAGGTTTTGTATCCGTCCTCAGGAGGTAAAAATTATTAGAGAAGGTCGTCCAATTAAAGAAGAGCTGAGAGATAATTTATTTAGAGGTCGGATTGTTGATTCGATTTCTCATGGTGCGACATACACTTTATATTTTAGGATATTTAATTCATTAGCCACTTATGGCAGTGAACACGATTTTGAAATAATAGTGCCTGCATATACATATCTAAAATTGAATTT
>JAHJOY010000050.1 GCA_018819665.1 bacterium | reverse complement strand
CCTCCTGAAGTTAAAGGTATTTTATTTTTATAAAATTTATTATAATGCGATAATAAAATATCTGTATATTTTAAAAAATTATAACACTTCTTTAAAGGGTAATCAATTTATTCGTATCTCGTATTTAGTTGGCTCGTTAGTTGGTTAGCTGGTTGTCTGGTTAAAGAATTAATATCGGTTCAGTGTAGAGGCACGGCGTGCCGTGTCTTACTTATTCATCACGGCAACGCCGTGATGCTACCGATAACCGTAAACTGATTTTCTTTATCTAAAAACTAACTAACGACTATTCACTATTCACTAACGACTAATTTATATCGTGTATTGCGTAGAGAGTTGAAGAGAAAGAAAATACACCACGGCAACGCCGGGCGCTACTAATTATTCAATAATTCGTGTCACATGTACCGTAATAAGTTATAGCTGGTAAAATTTTGAAAAAAAATTAAAATTTGTGCAGGGATTTTATATTTGTTGTAGAATATAATATATAGAGAAAAAGAAAAATCTTAAAATTAAAAGTAAAATATGTTAAAATGCAAAATAAAAAAGAGGGATAAAAATGATCAGGGTAAAAATTTCCGGTGTAGCAATTGACCCGGTGACCAAAGGTTTTGTGGTAATTTTAAAAGATGAAACTGAAAAAAGGTGGCTTCCTATCTGGGTAGGGCATTATGAAGCAAAGATGATTTCTTTAGCTTTGGAAAAAGTAAAACCAGTAAGACCTTTACCCCATGATTTAATAAAAAATATTTTAGATTCCCTTGGCGTAGTTGTAACAAGAGTAGTAATTTGCAATATTAAGGAGAATACTTATTTTGCTTCAGTTAGATTAAAAATAAATCAAACGGAAAAAGAAATTGATGCCAGACCGAGTGACGCTATTGCTTTAGCCCTGAGGACAAGTGCCCCTATTTACGTAACTGAAGAAGTATTAAATAAGGCTTCCACAGAGGAAGTTACCTTGGAGAATGAAAAAGAAATAAAACTTGCCGAGTTACAACAAAAAATGCAGAAAGCAATAGAGGTAGAAAATTACGAGGAAGCTGCTAAATTACGGGATCAAATCAGAAGCTTAGAAAAGAAATAATCTTTTCTTCCCTTTAAATAGAGAGATTGAAATAGATTTTTAAATTGTGTCAGGAGATACACTACTTTGACACAGCAAGAAGGGAGTAATAATAAGATATGAAAAAAGATAAAAAATTTTATCGAGACAGTTTAAAAGAACTGAAACCTTATGATCCTCACGAACTACCCTATAAGATAAAACTAAATGCTAATGAAAATCCCTATGGTTTACCAGAAGAGATTATCGAAGAGATATTAAGGAAAGCTAAAAATTTAGAATATTCTCGTTACCCTAACGCAAATTCTGTGAAGTTAAGTGAAATTGTTTCTTCTTTTTGGGGTTTAACCAGAGATAATATAGTTATAGGAAATGGTTCTGATGAACTTATTGATTATTTAATTAAGGCTTTTTCTGAAAAGGGGAGAAGAATTATTACAACCGCACCCTCTTTTGCCATGTATAAAATTTATTCAATTATTAACGGATCTACTTTTGTACAAATTCCTTTAAGCCAGAGCAATTTTAGTTTAAATGAGGATAAAGTTTTAGAGGAAGCAAAAAAAGAAGATTCTTCTATAGTTTTTATAGCTTATCCTAATGCTCCTACCGGAAATTATTTTGCTGAGGACAAGATTATAAAAATAATTGAAGAATCAGGTTGTCTGGTAGTAGTGGATGAAGCTTACTATGAGTTTGGGGAAAAGACTTTTGTCCCTCTTATTTCTCAATACGATAATTTAGTTATTCTTAGAACATTTTCTAAGGCTTACAGTTTAGCCAGTTTACGGGTGGGATATCTACTTTCTAATCCTGAAATCATAAATGAAGTGAGAAAAGTTAAAAGTCCATTTAATGTAAATACTTTTTCTCAACTTGCCGCCCAGGCGGTTTTTGAAAATAAAGAAATTTTGAAAGATAGTATAGAGAAGATTATTAAAGAACGCGAAAGATTAATAAATAGAATAAATGAACTTCCATCTTTCAAAGCTCACCCTTCGCGGACTAATTTCGTTCTGGTTGAGGTTGGTTCTAAAGAAAATACAGACTTAGTTTATAATAATTTATTAAAACAAGGCATTTTAGTTCAAACAGTTTCTGACCCAGCTTTTTCAACCTCCAGATATTTTTTGCGTATAACTGTAGGAAATAAAGAAGAGAATGATATTTTGATTAAAGGTTTAGAAAATGTGTCAAAGAACCGTCCCCTGACACGTTTAATTTATAAATTGTAAAGGAGAATCCCTGATGTTTACACAATATGCGAACAGTTTTTGTCAAGTGGTATTGAGTTTTTTTAGTCCTGAAAAGCTTATTCTATTGTGGG
>JAHJOY010000049.1 GCA_018819665.1 bacterium | reverse complement strand
TGGTTTTGTCGGTACCGGCGTATACGGTTTTGTCGGTACCGGCGTATACGGTTTTGTCGGTACCGGCGTATACGGTTTTGTCGGTACCGGCTTGTAAGGTTTTTTAGGTACGGGTTTATATGTCATTTTATACCTCCACTTAAAATCAATTAAAATTTCCACCAAAGGCGGATTAGCCTATAGCTAAAAAATAAAGAACAAAATATTATTCCTGACTTCCTTTTGGTACTACCCCTTTCCCACGACATGGCCAGCAGTAAAGGTGGCTCCGAATATAAATTCCTGAACCATCACATGCTTTACATTTTTCATAAGGTTTTATCACATTTACAATTCCCTTTCCTTGGCAGATGGGACAAACTGAAAATTTGGATAACCCAAATGGATCTATCCCTGTTCCTTTACAAAACACACATTTAATTTCTACCATATTCTTTTCTATCTTTTTAAGTTCTCCGGGGGTTATGGTAGTCCATCTTGGTCTTCTGACAGTCCTTTCATTCACTTTTTCTTTTTTCCTAAGACTTTTTTTCCTTTCTAATTCCTCAATTTCTTTTGGTGTTATTGTTACCCACCTGGGTTTTTTAGACATCTCTTACCCTCCTTGATTATAATTCCTATATTCATTTTTTCATTTTCTCTACTACAGCTTTTCCCTTGAAAGTAAGTGTATATAGACCTGAACCAATCCTTGATAAGTATTCGTTCTTAACAAGCGATTTACACAAAAAATTTGTATACTCAGTTGTCGATCCCATTTTACGGCTCAATAAAATATTATTTGCTTTTTTATAATATGCGACTATCTCAAGGATATCTTTTTCACTGGCAGTAGGTTCCATCTTAATCCCTCTCTCTCACACTTCTTTATACTTACCTTTTTATTTACCTTTTAGGCTCGCTAAAAACTTCTCACCTTCTGGTGTAATTTCATACCCTGTCATAGCGGTTCCTCTTATGCACCCATTTTTCCATAAAGACCTGCAAAGTACAGCTGCATATTCTGCAGAAAAGCCCATCTCTTTACCAATATCCTCTGGCTTAGCCTTTTCTAATTCGTAAATTAGTCTTAGAGCATATCGCTCACTATCTACAACCGATGACATTTGTCGCTTTACTCCTTTTTAGGAATTAAGAATTCTTCATTCTTAATTGTTAATTCTTCATTCTTAATTGTTTTTAGTATTCTATAGTCATTTCTTTCCATTTCTTTTTAGCTTTTCCCATACGACCTATTTTTTCCTGAAGAGTAGTCAATCTATTGGGCCCACGGTTATAAATTGTTATCCATTCACCCTGGTTAGGTCCGTACAATTTAATCTCCACTCGATAGTTGGGTTCTAATTTTGCCTCTTCCAATAAATCATCAGTCAAAATCAAGTTTGCCTCATCATCTATCTCTATCTCTTCCTCTCTCATAACCACCTGAAACATTGAAAGGCGAGGGCAAACTCTGAATGCATGAACTATTAGGTGAGGCCAACGGCTCGAATCTTTAATCCTGATAACCTTAATTTCAACCAGGCTGCCAGCCGATAAACCCGCTTTCTTCCTTATATTGGAAGGAATCGCTATCTTTCCCTCCTCATCAACTTTACTAAAACCACGTATAAGTGACATAATATTAATCTCCATAAATTATATAGTTAATTTACATTTATTTGTTTTCTTTTTTAAAATTATTATTACCCAGCGTCTCCTGTCTCTTGTGGGCACGATTCATCGTGCCCCTACATTACTATTTTGTTTACTTTTTGGAATGTAACTATTATATGTAATCTCAATCAATTTTTTTAAATCATCAATATTTTCCCTTGTATCTTTATACTCGCCTTTATAAAGAGCAGATTTAACGGCTAATATTTGCCTTTCTATCTTATTTACAGTTGATTTATCCATTAAATTTTCATTTTCTTCCATTACTATCTTCGCTGCTTGAATCATACTTTCTGCTTGAATGCCTACCTGAATCTTATCTTTATGTCTTTGATCATCTTTGGCATGAATTTGAGCATCTTTTATCATACTATTTATTTGTTCATGTGTTAAACGAGAAGAAGAATTAATCTGAACACTTTTTTCATTGTCGGTATATAAATCCAAAGCTTTAACTTGTAAAATACCATTGACATCCAAATGGAAGGTCACTTCAATCTGAAGCTCACCCCTCCTGCCAAGTGGAATATCACAAAGTTCAAAATTCCCCAAACTAATGTTATCAGAAACTAAAAGTCTTTCCCCTTGTAAGACATGAATATCAACCTGTGTTTGATTGTCTTTAGCTGTAGTAAATATTTGACCCCTTGAGACAGGAATGGTGGTATTCTTGTCTATAATCTTAGAAAATATCTCCCCTTCAGTCTCAATTCCTAAAGAAAGTGGAGTAACATCTATCAAAACCACATCTTTTATTTCTCCAGTTAGAATATTTGCTTGAATTGCTGCACCAAGAGCTACAACTTCATCCGGGTTAATATCCTTAAAAGGTTCTTTTCCCAAAAGTTCCTTGGCCAAACGGCGTACCGCAGGCATTCTGGTAGAACCTCCTACCAAAACTACCCTATCTATCTGGTTAGGTGTAAGCTTTGCATCCGATAGAGTCTGCTTAGTGGGTTCTATTATTTTCTCTAATAAATCTCTGGTTAGCTCTTCAAATTTTTCCCTGCTCAAGGTTATCAGCAAGTCCTCTTCCTGCCAGATAAATGGGATTTTAATATTTGTAGACCTTCTTGTGGAAAGGTCCTTCTTTGCCTTCTCTGAAGCCTCTTTCAACCGCTGTAAAGCTATACTATCTTTCCTCAGGTCAACACCATGAAGCTCCCCAAATCTATCAGCAAGAAAATCTATTATTCTCTGGTCCCAGTCATCTCCACCAAGAAAAGTATTACCCCCTACTGCTTTTACCTCAAATACGCCATTACCCAGCT
>JAHJOY010000048.1 GCA_018819665.1 bacterium | reverse complement strand
TTCTTTTTCACCACGGCAACGCCGTGGTGCTACCAACACAAAACTTTTTTATATAATGTATAGCTTTTGCTGTAGGGGTCGGATTTATCCGACCCGAGTTCTTCGGGCTCGATGAATCGAGCCCCTACTTCTGGCTCCTGAATTCTGACTCCTGACTTCTATTTTCTCTCGAGATACGATTCACGAGATACGAGATACAAATCTGGTTTAAGATAATTTCCTGGCTACTTCTCTGGCCATATCTAAAGTTGAAGCTGTTCCGCCTAAATCATAGGTCCTGACTTTTCCTTCCTCAATAACCCGGGCAATAGCATTCTCTAATCTTTGGGCTAATTCTTTTTCTCCCAAATAATCCAGCATTAATTTAACTGTTAAAAACATCGCCATGGGATTTACTTTGTATTGCCCGGCATACTTGGGAGCAGAGCCGTGAGTCGGTTCAAAGACAGCATAATTATCTCCAATATTTGCACTGGAGGCAAATCCTAAACCACCTATCAATTGAGCGCAAAGATCAGAAATTATATCTCCGAACATATTAGAAGAAACCAGGACACTATAAATCTGAGGATTCTTAACCAGCCACATACACATTGCATCTACATTAGTTTCCCATAATTCGATGCCGGGGTACTCTTGAGCAATCTTGCGGGCTTCTCTTATCATTAACCCACTGGTTTCTCTGATTACATTAGGTTTTTCCACAACTGTAACTGAATTCCTTTTAAACTTTTTAGCATATTCAAACCCTTGACGAACAATCGACTGACATGCTTTCCTGGTAAAAATTCTACAGGATAGAGCAATATCTTCTAAAGGAGTATCCTTAAATTTTTTCATTTTAGGATGATTTTCTAAAAGAGAATCCATTACTTCTTTGGGTAGAGGATGAAATTCTACTCCACTGTATAGGTCTTCGGTGTTTTCCCTAAAAACCACTAAATCTATATCATCACGATAATTAAGAGGATTCCCTTTATAAGCTTTACAGGGCCTTAAGTTTGTATGCAATTTAAATTCCTGACGTAATCTTACAATGGGGCTCGAATAAACATAGCCTTTTCCTTCAAGCTCGGGAGCAAGTTCCTTTTCTGATTCCTCTTTAGGTTTGGAAGTTATCGCGCCAAAGAGACAACAATCAGTCTCTTTGAGAATTTTTATAGTCCTATCAGGTAAAGGATTTCCTTCTTTTTTCCAAAATTCCCAACCCACATCACCGGGTATATAATCAGCATCAAGCTTTAGCTCATCCAATACAATCTTTGCAGCCTCCATAACGTCATTGCCTACTCCATCGCCTGGCAACCAGGCTATCTTATATTTTGTCATAATTTTATTCTCCCTCTTTAATTTTTATTATTTTCTTTATATGGGGGATAAGTCCTCCATCTTTAAGAATTCCCAACACCGATTCCGGTAAAGGAGGAAATTTAAAAATATCTTTTTTACAAGATAATTCTCCTTTTTCAAAATCAATAGTGATTGTCTCACCTGAAGATATATTCTCTACTGCTTCTTTACACTGAACCAGTGGAAGCCCCTGGTTAATTGCATTTCTAAAAAATATTCTGGAAAATGATTTGGCAACAATTGCTCCTACTCCAGCATATTTTAGACAGGTTGCGGCTTGTTCCCGAGAACTACCGCAGCCAAAGTTCCTTCCCGCAACAATAATAGCTTCCTTTTTAACTTCTTTGGCAAACTTCGGGTCAAGATCCTCCAGGGCATGAACAGCCATCTCTTTTGGATCAGATATGGTATAAGTATATTTCCCTGGAAAGATAACATCAGTATTTACATCATCACCATATTTCCATACTTTTCCTTTAATACTCATTTTAAATCCCCCTTTATATCGGTAATCTCGCCATAGAGGGAAGAAACTGCCACAATTGCCGGACTGGCTAAATAAACTTCTGCCTCTTTACACCCCATCCTCCCTTTAAAATTTCTATTAGCAGTACTCAAACAAACTTCTCCCGGGGCTAAAGCCCCTTCATGGGCACCCAAACAGGGGCCGCATCCCGGATTCATTATTACTGCCCCACTTTTGACTAATTCCTGAAGGATTCCCAATTCCATCGCCTGGGCAAAGACCTCCATCGAGGCAGGAAAGACTAAAAGTCTAACTCCGTTAGAAATCTTTTTACCACGAAGAATCTCGTTGGCAACTTTTAAATCTTCTAATCTTCCATTGGTACAGGTTCCAATTAATGCCTGATTAATCTTAGTCCCTGCCACTTTTGATACAGGTTTTACATTATCTACGGTATGAGGACAGGCAATTTGAGGTTCTAAATCACTTATATCGTAATCTATGATTTTTTCATACTCGGCATCAGCATCCGACTTTATTATTTCATATTTTTTATTGGTTCTCGGAGCAAGCCATTGTATGGTTTTTTCATCTGGTTCTACATAGCCGATCTTTGCCCCCATTTCCACCGCCATATTACATAGGGTCATTCTCCCCCCAATATCCATTTCCTTAATTACTTTTCCACTAAACTCCACTGCTTTATACAGTGCTCCATCTGCACCTAAATCCCCAATAATACGGAGAATAATATCCTTGGGATATATTCCAGGGGGAATTTTTCCCTCAATATTTATCTTGATGGTCTCCGGAACTCTAAGCCAGATTTCATCTGTAGCCCAGATGGAAGCAACTTCACTTCTACCGATACCAGCTGCAAAGGCTCCAAACGCTCCATAAGTAGTAGTATGGGAATCTGCTCCTAAAATTAGAGTCCCGGGGACGATGTGTCCTTTTTCCGGGAGAACCTGATGACAGACTCCGGTATTAATATCATAAAAATTTTCAATTTTCTGTTCCTGAACAAATTCTCTTATCTCTTTATGATTGACAGCATATTTTTCTGTTGCTGCCGGAACACAATGATCCAGGGGTATTACTATCTTTTCGGGATGCTTTACTTTATTAATCCCAATTTGTTTGAATTTTTTAGCTATAGCAGCGGTATTATCGTGAGACATTACTATATCCGGAGAAACAGTCACAATTTCTCCGGTAACTACACTTTCTTTGCCCGATTTAAGGGCTAACATCTTCTCTGCAAAAGTCTTTCCCATCTTTACCCTCCTTATTTAGTTGGTTAGCTGGTTAATTGGTTAACTAGTTTTAGTAAGACAAGTCTTCTGTTTATCAAGAAATTTATTTAAATTGTTCGAAGTTGGTAAAATCGGCATGGTGAACAATAATGGCTTCCGGAGTTCGCTTGGAACGATCTCCTTCCCAGGAATGGGAGGCAATAATATGCATTACTTCTTCGGGAATGCCCTGACCGTAACAAAGACCCACTCCGGATATGGGGTGACGAACTAATTTCCCCAAATTGCTTTGAATAAATTTTCCATTCTCCTCTTTATATTCTACTAATTTCCCAATATCGTGAAGTAATGCCCCGGCAACAAGATAATCCTCATTTATTTTCACTTTATCTTCATAGACACCTTGAAGAGCCTCGGCAGCATTCACAGAAACATTCACCACTCCCCTAACATGTTCAATCATACTGCAAGGACAGGGGTCGATTAATAAAGTAAAAGGCATTCTTTGAAGATCTTTTACTTCCCAATTTCCGGCTGTAAGCGCAATCTCCCAGACTTTCAAAACCCTTTCCCTCAAATCTGAATCTTTTATTAAATTAAATTCTGGAATAAATTTTAATAAATCTTCTCTCATTTTTTCCTCCTTATTCCTCATAAGGTATTTTAATCTCTAAAAGTGGGGCATGTTGTTGAGCACCATAAACATCGGTCTCCCCGATGCTTCCCGAATCCACCGGTCTTACAATAGTTGCTTTTATGGCATTAGCAGGATCAAACTCTACAAAATGAAGAACTTTCTCAATAGAAATATGATAGAGTTTGGCAATAAGTTCTTTGGTAATTACTTTGGTTTTCTTAACTTTTTCGTAAGTTTCCTTATCTTTAAAAATTATATCGAAGGTCAACTCAAAGGGACCGGCATTTTTGCTTCTGATTACTTTTACTAAATCTACGATAGAAACTTCTTTAGTCATTTATATATTCTCCTTTTTGAATTCCTTATTATTATTTCAAACTTCTACCATTTCTATGGAAAAAAGTTCATCAGGGTCATCAACTTCTACTAAGTGATGAATATTAAATCTATATACTGCTCCGGTGGGTATATCTGAAGGAGCATAGGGGAAAGCTAAATTCCCGGCAGTAGCAATGCGACCCTTATAAGAATAGTGCATTAAAGTAGAACGAGCAAAAGCACATATGGTATTAGCCAGCTCCTGGTCTTTGGCTACGGCTTCCAAAATGAGACAAAGTTCGTGAGAGGTAATCTCTTTTTGAGGCTCTAATTCTCCCATTACCCCGTTCCTCCCGTAGATATGAAAGATTAGGCTGTAATCTTCCGGAGAAATATTACTAAAGTAAGTAAGTACAGTGTCACGGACATGTTTTTCACATTCATCAATCTGTTTAATCATAATTGGGTCTCTTAAGCCGGCGATACATATGGTCCGATAAGCTACCTTGCTTGCCCCCTCTAATTTTATATTAATGGTTTCGCTCTTCTTTAGTTTGGAACCCGATACTTTTACTGCCCTTTCACTAAACTGTTCGAATTTACATCCGGTAACATCAACTACTCCCTCTGGACCTATAATATGCAAGGGGCTCGACTTTTCATACAGAGTATGGGCGGCTACCGTGCTGGGGATACATTTTCGCAGGGGATTAGTCGGTTCTACTATAAAACAATCCTCTCTTAGATATGCCATCATACAATCAGAGGTAGTCCCGGGGGTGGACGCCATAGCCCCACATTCTAAAATTTTTCCCATATGCAAAGCCAGTCCGGGATCATATCCTTCCTTAATGGGAAGAGCGGCAAACATAGCCGGGTCATTGGAACGACCGGCAATAATAACCTCTGCCCCCATCTCTAAGGCTTTTATATGAGAGTGAACTCCCATTACCGCCACAATTCGAGTAGCTTCTTCTATATCTTTAGAAGTTAATTCGGGGACAGGACCTAAAGGTTTTATTTTCCCTTGAGCCAACTTTTTTTGAAGATAATCTTTTTCAACTTCTGCATGAATCAAGGCCATCTTAAAGTGTAGGTTTTTCTCTTTGGCAATTTCTTTTACTATTTCTGAGGTCCAATTAAGATGGACTTCGGCACCGGAACCTCCGGCAGAACCGATAATAACCGGTATTTTATTTTCGCAACCCGCTGTTAACATTAAAGTAAGGTCTTTTTTGGTTGCTTCTTTGCTTACAATACCCACCCCTGCTCCTAATTTATGGGGGCCGGCATCGGTGGAACCGGCATCGGCAGCTATAACATGGGGCTTTTTTTCTAAACCTTTCTGAAAAGATTCTGCTGGGAAACCATATCCCAACATCCCTACGGGTGATAGAACTCTTATCTCTTTCATTATAAAATCTCCTAATTTTTATTAATAAATTTTATCCTTTAATTACTCCACTTGCATTTTTCTTAATACTCGAGCTATTTTTCTATTCTCCCCCTATCTATCAGAATCCGTCATTGCGAGCTCCGATTTATCGGAGCGTGGCAATCTCATTTGAGATTACTTCGTCACTTCGTTCCTCGTAATGACAAATTTCTCTACTTATATCCCAACCACAACTTTTCTTATGCTCCTCAAATGTTTCATCATAGCTTCACCGGCTTTTTTGCTATTATGTTCTTTAATAGCCTTAAATATCGCCTGATGTTCCTCTTGTTGTTCTTCCCGTCTTCCTGGTATTTTCCAGGTCTTTTCTCGAGTGTCTTTTAATAAATCCAAGTGCAATCGTATTATATTAATGAAAACAAAATTGTGAGATGTGCTGGCAATGGCTAAA
The DNA here is from genome assembly GCA_018819665.1 of bacterium. Classification (GTDB taxonomy): domain Bacteria; phylum Atribacterota; class Phoenicimicrobiia; order Phoenicimicrobiales; family Phoenicimicrobiaceae; genus Sediminicultor. The sequence continues at coordinate 4,127 of JAHJOY010000048.1, read as the reverse complement.
TGGAACTCAGTATCTGATTCTGTTTCTTTGCCATATTTTAGTTCTTCTTCCTCGTTCATTTTATTTAGAACCTGTTCAATTAATTCTGTGTCTTCAACAGTGGCTCTCTGGGCAGCAATTTTAGCAATTTTTACCTCAAAAATCTCTCTTGCTTCTAAAAGTTCCAAAATGGAAGATTTTTCTAAACTTAAGATAATATTTTCTGTATTACTATAGCCATTTTTTCTTATCTCTCGAACATATCTTCCTCCACCGGCCTTACTTTTAATTAGGCCTCTTGATTCTAAAACTCGAAAAGCCTCCCGTAAGGAATTTCTACTGATAGATAATTTTTCAGCCAGTTCTCTCTCCGGAGGAAGTTTATCCCCGGGCTTTAGTTCGCTTCTTTTGACTAAATCCATAATTTGTTCTATTGCGCTCTCGTATAAACGGACAGGAGTAATTTCTTTAAATTCCATATTTACCTCTTTTTATTAAGTAAATTGGGTTACTGGGTGACCCAATTTACTATTTTAAATATACCACACGGTGTTTAAAAAATCCATCTTTTTTAAAAATATCTTTAAAATTTTTTAGAAGCAATGTATTATGAAGATAAAAGTGAAGATAAGCGACTAGTCTCGCAGGGGAGTCGGATGAATCAGACCCAATTTAGTTAAATTTGTTTATTTCTGTAGTTGTTTTTAAATACTTAATCTATTATTGATTTATTTTATATATCTAAAAATTGAAAAGGAAAAATTATATCTTCTTCGTATTTTGTTTTCGCTAATTTTAATCTCTCGGTCTGTGCCTTTAACTCTTCGGTAAAGGCGGCAGGCATCTCAATATTTTCAAATATCTTATTCATCCTCTCCATTTTTTTCAAGTAATTAATAATTCTTAAAGAAAATTGCTGTATATATTCAACCCGAGTATAATCTTTATTCAACTCACGAATAAACAATTTTTTTAAATCTTCATATTTTGGTATTAAACCAACTGGGGTTTCAATGGCTTCGAATTCACTATAAGCTCTTCCTTCTGCCCAGAGAAGCCATACTCTTTTATCCATTTTTCCATTTAAATATTTACCAATTTCATCCTTTAAAAAATAATTAGTGGCGTAGATTTTGGGAATTACCTTAAGGTTTTTAGTAAATTTTAGATGATTTTCTATGTAAGTTCCCAGTGGCACCGAAATAAAGTCAAGATTGGCCATCGGATTGTATTTCCGCACCCCTCGGGTACCAAGTGTTGCGGCAGTGGTTTCAGATTCAACTGTAGCCCCCAGAAAAACACCATGCGCCCAGGTAAGTGATTCCACTATAGGTATGGTAGTATCAGAATCTCTCCCTCCATAAAAAATAGCTTTTACCGGTACCCCACCAGAATCATTTGCCTTGGAATCAATATTTTTCAGTTCATTTAACCTGAGGGTATATCTTGCGTTCTTATGAGAACAAGGAATTTCTTTACCCTGCTTGTCTTTTTTCCCTTTGAACCACTCTCCTGAAAAATTAATCCCCTTATCCGGGATATCTTTTTTCATCCCTCCCCAGTAAGGGACTCCATTATTAATTAATACATTAGAGAAGATAACTTCACCCGGTGTAGTTAACGCCTGATAAATCACGGGATCGTTTTCTAAATTTACACTATGAATGATACCAAATATGCCTGATTCCATATTTACCGCCCTTATTACCCCGTCAATTTTTCTAAGATAAGCAATATCATCACCAACTACGGTTTGGCCAGGGATCATGGCAGTACTGGTCTTGCCACAAGCACTGGGATAGGCCCCGGTAAAATAGGTAATCCGACCATTCGGACCATGAACACCCATTATAAACATATGCTCCGCCAACCATCCTTCTTCATTAGCCTTCTTGATAGCCAATCTAAAAGCTAATTTTTTTAGTCCCAGCGAATTTCCGGCATATTGATTGTTAACCGAATAAACTCTGTTTTTCTCAAGGTCAATATAAATCCTCCGTTTATCTATATCTACGCTAACCCCATTTTCTAATCTTCCGGCAGAGTGGAGGAAGAAAAAGAAATCCGGAGAACCATTAAGTTTTTTAAATTCTTCATAAGCTGGCCGATAGAGAATATCTTCACTATGGGCTACATAGGCAGAATCGGTAATCTGAAGGGCTTTCAAGGAAAATACCGAATTGTTTGGACCGAGAGAAAAGAATCTTACTAACATCTCTTTCCCGTTCATACTACCATCAAGGAAAGAATATATTTCTTTGAGCCCTTTATCTTTTTCTATCGAATTTACCTTTATCCCCCAATCTACATCTTTAGACAACAAATATCTGGTATTGGCTTTGTCTCTGGCTTGATCATAATAACCATCAAAGTGGATGGTATGACCTTCCATCTTTAATTTTTTTTCTTCTCCATTATTAAGGGCTAATTCTCTTACATAATTAATATCTTCTTTCGAATCAGTTATCATGGTTACCTTTGCTGGTTTACAAAGTTGAATAGTTTCTTCTACTATTTTTATAACATGCTGATTATTTAGTTTTTCCAACTTCTGCAAATCAATTATATCCATTTATCCTTCCTCGCTTTCCCTTAAAGATTGCCTACAATTTTATTAAAAAAACATCAACTTCTGTATACTTTTATAATCTCTCCGTATCCCGGAGAAACAGTTATTTTCCCATTATCAAATACGACATTCCCTCTAACAATAGTCTTTTCTGGTTTTCCGTAAACTTTCCACCCGTCATATACCAGAGCGCTGTCTCTGCACTTGGTAAACATTTTTTCTTTGGAAATAATGCCTTTTTTATCGGGATCAAATATCACAAAATCTGCATCTGAACCAAGGGCGATTGTCCCTTTTTTGGGATACAAACCAAACACTCTTGCCGGATTTTCACAAATAAGTTCAACCATTCTATCCAGCTCCATCTTCCCTTCTTTTACTGCTGTGAAAAGCAAGGGCAGCCTGGTGGATAAACCGGGAAATCCTGCAGGGGGGGTAAATATATCTTCACTTCCTCTTTCCTTTTCTTCTTTAGTATAAGGGGCATGGTCACTTCCGATAATATCGATACTTCCATTATTTACCATCTCCCACATCCCCTGCCGCTCTTCTTCGCTTCTTAAAGGAGGATTAACTTTGGCAAATACTCCAACTTTATTAAGAGCATTTTCATCAAGGAACAAATAGTGGGGACAGGTTTCTGCTATTACATATACTCCTTTAGATTTTGCCTTATTTACTAATTCCACAACTTCTGGGGTGCTAATATGGCATATTTCTACTTTCGCCCCGGTCTTTTCTGCAAAGAGTAATATTTTAGAAGTTGTTTCTATCTCTACCACCGGGGGACGAGATCTGCCGTGGTATATTGGAGAGATTTTGCCTTCCCTTCTGAGAATGGTAATATTTTTATTGATCATATCATTGTTTTCTGCATGAAAACCGATCATTACCCCCGTCTGGGCTACTTTTTCCATAAGCTCATATTGGTCACCAGTATTTGGGGCAGTAAGCCCGATAAATTCTTCTTTTCTACCAGGGGGAGCTTCATGTAAAAAAGTTTTAAAAGCAACAATACCAGACTTTGCACAGGGGATAATATCATCCAGGCAATCTGTTCCTGCCGCCCCAAAAAAAGCAATATCGACTACTACTTCTTTTTCTGCGACATCCATTCTTCTCTTTACTATTTCGGGGGAATGCGGTGGAGGAACAGAGATGGGCATTTCAATTATAGTAGTAACTCCGCCTAAGGCAGCATCTTTTGAACCGCTTTCAAAGGTTTCCCTTTCATCATGCCCCGGAGCCCTGATATGGACATGAGGGTCCACAGTGCCAGGTAAAACCATTTTTCCTTCTGCATCGATAACTTTTTCAGCCTCTAATTTCTCTTTACTTATGGCAGTAATTATTCCGTCTTTTACTCCTATATAACAATCTATTAATCTACCATCTATAAATACTTTATCTGATTTAATTACTAGGTCAAATCTATTCATAAATTATCCTCCGTACTGTTATCTTCAACTGTTAATTTATATTATTGCCTAATATCTCTTGTGGGCACGCTGCATCGTGCCCCTACATTACCATTTTGTTTACTTTTTGGGTTGCAATCATATTGCAACTTAATACTGCT
>JAHJOY010000047.1 GCA_018819665.1 bacterium | reverse complement strand
TCTGTCAGGATTCTCAAAACCAGCAATACATCGAAGCGTAGTCGTTTTACCACATCCGCTGGGGCCCAAAAGGCTTAAAACCCTACCCTCTGTTGCCTCAAAACTAACCTCTTGAACTGCTTTTACTTTTCCGAAATTTTTATTTAAATTTTTTACTTTAAGAATTGCCATAAAAATAATTTACCTCCAAGAAATATCTGGTTATTTTAAAACTTTAATTTATCCTCCCATTCCTCCTATATGTTCAGCTTTAAGAAATTTTTGAATTACTACCATAAACAGGATTGAAGGAATTAATAATAATATTGCAATTACTGATGCAAATTGAATATTAGATCCGCTGGCTGAGTATAAAGTCATGGGAAGAGTAGTTACAAATGGTAAACCAACAAAAAATGTTCCGGTAAATTCATCCATTGAAGTAAGAAATACAAATACTGCACTAGCAATAAGCCCCGGTGTTGATATGGGTAGAGTTATTTTAAAAAATGCTTTCAATCTTGATGCACCAACACTACGGGCAGCTTCCTCTAGCTCCGGTGGAATAGATCTAAAAGTGCTTGAAGTAATCCATACTGCGTAAACCAAACCAACTACCAAATGTACAAAAATTACCCCTAATACTTTCCCGGTTAAACCAATTTTATTAAACATCAGCATCAGGTTAAGAAATACCGGCTGTTGTGGAAATGCTCGGGGCAATAAAAATAAAATTAAAATTATTCCTTTTAATATGGTAGGAATTCTAAGCTTTGCTAAAGCATAACCAGCCGGAATAGCAATTGCCATGGTTATAAGCACTACAACGATAGCGATACCTAAACTCAACCAAAAAGCTGGGACTACATTAACTGCCCCAAGAGTTAAACTTTTAGTAATGCCCAATGCCTGAAGCCAGTAATCAAATCCTATCTTTTGAGGAAAAGTATTAGGCCAATACCACCTCAACGCAACAGACCAGATTACCAAGCTAAATAACGGGGCAAACAGAAAAAATATAAATATCATAAAACCCACTGTTTCTATTGTTTTTTTAAATATACTCTTTTGCATAAATTTCCTTCCTAGTCATAAAGACCTTTTCTCATCATACTTCTAACATAATATAGCGCTAAGATACTAACCATGATATATGAAAAGACTCCCAGTGCATTGGCTACCCCATAATCACCAAAGTAATTTACCCGGTGAGCAATATCTACAGTTATAGTAACTGGGGACTTCCCTCCGATAAGCATATAAGGAAAACTAAAACAGCCCACTAGCGAACAGAATACTAAAGTAACAGCGATAAGAATGGTAGTTTTATTCATAGGGATTAGTACTTTTGTAATAATCTGAGGTAATTTTGCTCCCACGCTTTTTGCAGCTTCGATATAAGAATCATTGGTCATCTGAAATCCTCCAAGTATAATTAATACCATAAAAGGAGCTTCTTTCCAAACAAAACCGAAAGTCAGGCCAATCCAGTTAAACATCTGCAAGGGATTCTCGATATCAATTATTCCAAATTTAGCTAAAAACAGGTTGAATGTTCCATGGGGGGCTAAAAAACTTCTCATCATCTGGGCAATAACTACAAAAGGTAGGAATATCGGTAAACGATATAAAATTCCAACAATATTAGCTATCCATCCTTTGGTCAAACGTAAATAGACCGCCAACAAGATACTTAGAATGGTTGCAATTAAAGTGCTGAGTATTGTAACCCCCATAGTAAATAAAATATCATACCGATATAAACGAAGCGTTTTCTCATAATTTGCTAAACCTAAAACCCCTTCTTTGCTGATAAAACTTTTCCAAAATGAGGCGAGGAAAGGGTATAGATATAATAATAAAATTACCATTACTGCAGGAAATACCAATACATAAGGAAGAATATTAGTATAGGAGCGGGGTCTTTCGACCCCAGCCCCTATTTCACTCTTTCCAACAGCCAATTCATTTTTTAAATTGTTTCCCATTTAATTTCTCCTAAATTGGTTGTATCCTATTCACAAGCTTCTAACATAGCATCAAAATAATCGCCAAGCGGGAAGGCTAATCCATATTTGGATAACATTTCTGGAGTTACATCTTGATATATTACATCAAAGGTTTCCTTGCTGACAAAATCCTTAATGTAACTTCCGTCAATTCCCGGATACCAGTTAAATCTCTTTACAATCTCCTCGGCCTGTACTGCTGGCGAAGTAACAAATTCAACAAAATTTTTCGCTTCCTCGGGATTAGGTGAATTTTTAGGAATTACAAAATACATAGGTTGTCCGGGCATACCTGGTTCAGGGAGAAGAATACGGGTTGCAGGATCTAATTTGCCTTCTGCCATCCAGCTTAAGAACATATCCACCCAGACTGGTCCCATCCAAATTTCACCTCTATTTAGTGCATCAAGGGTAGCTACATTTCCACCAGTTAAAGTAACATTTTTATTAAATTCCTTCAACTCTTTAATTGGCTCTTCCCAGGTGGCAATTTCGGCTTCATCAAAAGGCCCGGTAACTGCATACTTTTCATATTTTCCGGTCTTCCAATAAATCCAACCACAGGTAAATGCTACTCCTGACATTCCACCTTTTATTCCATTATAACCAAATTTCCCTGGATGTTCTTTCGCCCACTTGACTATTTCTTCATAAGTTTTGGGTGGATCGGGAACATATTTTGGATTAAAGGCAAGAACAGCCTGACTATGGAACATGGGCATGCAATAACCTTCGACATCAACGCCAAGAGATTTTTTTGCAAATGGTGAGGTAATATATTGCCATGTATCTATATCTTTAGCATATTCAAGTAGTAGGTCTTCTTCTATTGCCCATTTCAAGAAAATCTGATGTATCATTGCTACATCTATATCGCCTTCTTTTTTATCCTTATCCGCCATGATTTTTTCAAAAACTAAACGAGAACCTGCATTTCCAGGACCGACATGGACTGTCATCACACTAACATTAGGATACTTTTCGTTAAACTGAGGACCTATTACATGTTGGCCAAGAGCAAGCATATTCACATCTCCGGCAGTCATATATACCAACTTAAC
>JAHJOY010000046.1 GCA_018819665.1 bacterium | reverse complement strand
TTTGCAAATATATTTTGAATATCTTCTTTTAAAGTCTTGAACATTAAAAATGAACCTCCATTTGAGCTGTTTCTTCAATTCCCCCTTCATCCACCAGATCTATTATCTCTTCAGCGGTTACTACAACCGCATTCCCTTTTGATATTTTTTCATTAATTTCGGTAATCGTTTTAGCCATTTTGATAACTCCTTCCAATTTTTACTACAAAAAATGACAATTACACTGCCACATCTCAGGCATACTCCTAACTTATTCCAAAAATATACTCTTCTTTCTTATAATACCAACATACTGTAATATCTTCCTTCATCCCCTTGTTTGGTACCTCCTAAGAGTAGATTTTCATTCTTTATGCTCCATCCGGAGCTATCCATGATCCATAACATTTCCACCACCTCCTAAATTCAAGTTATCACGGATATAAATGTCACATAAATGTATATCTTTATATTTGTATAATCGTATCATTGGAAAAGTTCAGTAGAAAGATAGCGATCACCTAAATCAGGAAGAATTACCACAATAAGTTTATTTTTGTTTTCTTTCCGCTTAGCTACCTTTATTGCTGCCCAAACTGCTGCTCCTGAAGAAATACCCGCAAATATCCCCTCTTCTTTAGCAAGTCGCCTAGAACAAATCATGGCTTCTTCATTAGTTACTTTGATTATTTCATCAATAATGTCCCTGTTTAAAACGTCTGGCACAAAGCCAGCGCCAATCCCTTGAATCTTATGTGAACCAGGTTCTCCACCAGAAAGAACAGGAGAATCAGTAGGTTCAACAGCAATGGCTTTAAACGATGGTTTTCTCTTTTTTATTACTTCAGCTACACCTGTAATTGTCCCACCAGTTCCTACTCCAGAAACAAGAATATCCACTTTACCATCTGTATCTTTCCAGATTTCTAAAGCTGTGGTTTTCCGATGAATCTCAGGATTAGCCGGATTTTTAAATTGTTGAGGCATAAATGCTTTACAATTATTTTTCACAATTTCTTCTGCCTTTTTAATTGCTCCTTTCATTCCTTCACTACCCGGAGTTAAAACTATTTCAGCGCCAAGTGCCTCAAGCATTTTCCTTCGCTCAATACTCATTGTATCAGGCATCGTAAGAACTAATCTATACCCCTTAACCGCACAAACAAAGGCCAAGGAAATGCCCGTATTTCCACTTGTTGGCTCAACAACTACAGAATCTTTTTTCAGAAAACCTTTTTTTTCTGCTTCTGTAATCATACTTACTCCAATTCGGTCTTTTACACTTCCACAGGGATTAAAAAATTCAAGTTTTCCGACAATTTCTGCCTCTACATCCTTGGCTATCTTATTCAATTTTACTAAGGGGGTATTCCCAATCAACTCAGTTACGTCATTTGCAATTTTACTCATTTTATTTTCTCCTTTTTCACTAAACTTTTAATCAAATGTAATACATTCGAGTTTTTGGTTTGGATAATTTTTTCTTTTGCATTTCAACCATATCTTCCAAAGTTACTGAATCAAAGACTTCTAATATTGCTTTTTTTAATTTCTTCCAAATCTCGTAAGTGACACACACATCAACCCGATTACATAGTTTTGGGTCATCAACACATGCCACCGGTGAAATTGACCCTTCCACGGCTTGAATTATCTGGCTCAATTTAATTTCTTTGGGCAATTTTGCTAAACTGAATCCTCCGCGTGATCCCCGCGTACTCTGTACTAAACCTGCAGACTGGAGAACGATCATTATATGTTCAAGATATCTTTCTGAGATTTCTTGCCTTCTGGCTATATTTTTCAGTGACACAGGCCCTTTTCCACAATTTAGTGCTAAATCCAACATTGCTCTCGGGGCATAACGCCCCCTGGTAGAAAGTTTCATTATCCCTCCAAGATTAGTATTATCATTCCTTTAGTAATATTTAAACACAAAAGAAAAATTTTGTCAAATTCCGACATACCTTGCATAGAGGGAGCGAGCCACTTTCTCATCGTCCGTTCCCTTTATGATCGCCCTCCCATCCTTGAATAGCGATATCTCCTTATCTCTTTCCTTAAATACCAGTATAAAATTGTTGAACCTTACTTCACCCGATCGTTTCAATCTTTCTGCGAGTGATTTGAAGGAGATGTCTGCAGATTTTGCTGGTGTTATCTGGATGGCATTCCTCCCGCAAAGCGAAGTTATGATTTCTTTCTTTGCCGCATTCAAGAAATCGAACTTGTGCTCGACACAGCACCTGCATCTCTTATCTCGCATCACAGCAATCTTCTCGAAAGTGTTGCTCCAGACATCGTAAAATATCAGATTACTCTCCGCATTTGTAGTTATATTCTCTTTAAGTAATATCTTTATCGCTTCTGTGCTCTCGATCGATGCAATAATAGCTGATATTGTGTTAAGTATCCCAGCCGTATCGCAGGTTGGGAGTGAACCAGGTTCAGGTACATCGGGCAAGAAGCACCTGAAGCAAGGTGTCCTCCCTGGTACGATGGTCATCATCATCCCATAAGTTCCAACTGCAGCCGTGTATATCCAGGGAATCTTGCTTTTCACACAGACATCGTTGATTAAAAATCTTGTTTGCATGTTGTCTGTCCCATCTAATACGAGATCTACATCACTCATGATTTTCTCAGCGTTCATATGGTTTAAATCCTTAACCATTGCCTCTATCTCCACATCAGAATTCACCCTCTTTAGCTTTTCAGCAGCGGCAACCGCCTTCGGAATACCTATGTCATCTTCGTCGAAGAGTATCTGTCGCTGGAGATTGTTTAATTCGACAAAATCTCGGTCTATAATTGATATTTTGCCCACTCCTGCCCGAACAAGATTATTTGCCACAACCGTTCCAAGAGCACCGCATCCGATGATGGCTATCTTACTTTTTAAAAGTGTTTTCTGCCCTTCTTCACCGATATTCGGTAATATCACCTGTCTCGAGTATCTATCCTGCATATCCTCTCCCCATTCGTATATATATTCATTCTTCTTCCTCTCACAAACCCAATAGTCGTTAAACCCGTCTTCTCCGCAATCTCTATCGCCAAACTCGTCGTAGCACCTCTCGATGCAATAATAGGAATGCTCGCAACCGAACACTTCAGTGCCATATCGAATGATATTCTTCCTGTGCATGCCACAAAAGTCTCTTTAAAATCGACATCTTTGATTAATCCACAACCTATGACCTTATCAAGAGCGTTATGCCTCCCTAGGTCCTCTGATATGCATATTACAGCTTTTTTATAAAATAACCCAACTATATGCACCCCTCCCGTTATCCTGTGCAAATCAGAATTTAAGAGAGATTTTAAGCCACTAAATATATCACCAGCATCAATTTTCAAGTTAGAACTTATCTTTGGTAGTTTCAATTCATCCAAGAAGGAAGATCCGCCACCGCATCCGCTTACGATTAGTTTTTTTACTGATAATACTTTTAAAGGATTGTTAACTATTACTTTTGCAATATTCTCCTCTATCTGTAAAGATTCTATCTCCTTAATATCTTCTATGACTTTTTCTGAGAATAGATACCCTATAACAAACTCCCTTACCATTTGAGGACTTATCATCGCGGTTACAAAATGCCTGCCATTGATAAAAATAGATAGCGGTAACTCTTCCACGACCTCGTGTTTCGATTTGATGAAATTATCCGTATTAAACTTAAGGCAGTTGAACTTTTTTAACACTTTGCAATCTCCTTGACCGTCTCCAGAAACCTCTCAACCTCCTCTTCTGTGTTGTATAGATATAGAGAAGCCCTGACCGTCCCCTCTTTAAGTCCAAAACATTTCATCAGTGGCATACAACAGTGATGTCCGGAACGAACCATTATGTTGGAGGCTTCATCGAGCATTAATGCAACATCGTGTGGATTCAGGCCTTTAATATTAAAAGACACTACACCCATCCTTTCCTTTGAATTCAAGGAGCCATATATCTCTACTCTCCTAATCTCTAACAGTCCTTCCAATAACCTCTCTGTCAACTTCGCTTCATGGTCTTTTATTTTGTCCATACCTATCTTTTTCAGATAATCAACAGCCCTCCCAAGCCCGATTCCACCTGCAATATTTGGTGTGCCCGCCTCAAACCGCTCATAACCGCTCGTCAATTCATAACCATCAAAAGATACATCCTCGATCATCCCGCCGCCGAAGGTGAGCGGTTCGAGTTCATCAAAAAGATCTTCCTTCATCCAGAGAACGCCTGTGCCTGTAGGCCCAAGCATCTTATGCCCTGAGAAGCAGAGAAAATCACATCCCAGCTCTTTTACATCCACATGAATATGAGGGACAGACTGTGCACCATCAACAAGTAACAAAGCATTCTTCTTCTTACAAATCGCGGATATCTCTTCTATTGGAGTTATCGTTCCTAAAACATTTGAGACATGTGTTACCGCAACCAATCTCGTTTTATCGTCTATCACCTCTTCAAAGTCTGATACATTAAATTTTCCATTTTTATCTGGTTTTACGATATCCAACGCAACTCCAAAACTTTTTAATTTCAACCAGGGAAGAAAATTAGAATGGTGCTCGAGCAGGGTCGTCACCACTTTATCTCCTGTTTTCCATTTCAATCCACTGGCAACCGTGTTTATCGCTTCAGTCGTGTTCTTCGTGAATATGACCTCTTCTTCATTCGCGCCGATGAAATCTGCAATTTTCCTGTGCGCATCCTTATATTTCTGCGATGCAACCTGAGATAATCGATGAACGCCTCGTCCCACGTTTGCATTATATTCTCTATAATATTTTAAAACTGCATTTAGAACAGGCTCTGGTGTCAAACTTGTAGACGCACTATCCATATAAATTATGTCATTCAGAATTGGGAAATCTGTTTTTATCTCAGCAAAATTCATATAGAGATTCCTCCAATCAGATATTTTTTAAACTCTTCTTTAATCGGTTCAACAAAAAGAGTTTTTTCCCATCTTTCTCTGCAACCTATCTTAACTTCCGCTTTTCCTTTATAATTACTGTACCTAACACAAACCGATGCAGCCATTTTAATATCTCTTTCATCACAGCTATTCTTTAGAAGGGTTATTGGGCTTCCAAAGCCTACTACTTCCATCAACAAATCTCTTTCTCCAGCAAATCTAGATATTATGGAATTTTCTTCCTCATTTCTACCAACTATTACCTTTACACCCCTGGGCAACCTAAAATGTCTTCCATATTTTAGAAGATTCATATCTTGGATACCATCTTCATCGTGTTCAAATGCTTCTTTCACTCTCTTCGCAAATTGTATATCAGTTAATCTACAACCACCGGCTGGGCATTGATAATCCTCTATGCCGAATTCCTCTGCTAACTCCATCTGGGGCTTTCTCCAGCGCCCCCTAATGTTGAGCATTCTCTCCCTATTTACCAATCCTTCTCTTTCTGGAATCGTTGGCTTCAAGAATTGAGCGGAGAGTGGTCTCAGAATCAAACCTTCCAGACCTGCTTCTTTCTCTATGATTGTCATCGCCTCCCTCCGTTGGGACATCGGGCGTTGACCTAAAACTTCTCCAGTGAATAAAAAAGATGCGCCCATTTCTTCCATATATTCCTTTGCTTTTTTCAGCATGAATATCCTGCAATCTATGCATGGGTTCATATTCTTTCCATATCCATGCTTTGGATTTTTTACCATTTGTATATACTCGTCACCAGCAGCAACTACTTTTATTGAAATATCAAAATTTTTCGCTATTCTGTTTGCTTCATGCTTACAACCCTTTCTGGTACACGTACAAAAAGGAGTGATAAAATTCAAGGCTGTTACTTTAATGCCTTGATTCATCATTAACTTCACTGCTAATGTGCTATCTAAACCACCGGATAATAAACCTATTGCTTTAGTCATAATACCTCATCCATACTCCCTGATCTGTATCCTTCCAAATCTAAGGTAATGTATTTGAAACCGACTGTTTTTAATCTTCTTACTATTTCTTCTCTAAAACTAATAGCATTTTCTATTTCCTCTTTTTCTACTTCTATCCTCGCAACATCTTTATGACACCTTACCCTTACCTGCCTGAATCCTGAAGATAGAATAAATGATTCTGCTTCCTCAATTCTTTTCAATTTTTCTATGGTTATTTCTTCACCATACGAAATTCTGGATGACAGACAAGTTGTGGAAGGCATATTGTAGTTTGATAATCCTAAAAACTTTGCCATTGCTTTGATATCTGACTTTTTAATTCTTGCCTCAACTAAAGGATGGATGATATCTTCTTCATCCAATGCCTTTATACCTGGCCTATGCTCATCAAAATCAGATAGGTTTACGCCATCCGCGATATATTTTATTCTATTTTCATTTGCTATCCTTTTTAAAACTATAGCCTC
>JAHJOY010000045.1 GCA_018819665.1 bacterium | reverse complement strand
GGTTTTAGGTATTATTATAGATAGACATCCTAAAGGAAGACCTCGTAAAATAGAAAGCTAAACCATAGAAAAAATAGGATGTCCCTAGTTTAATTAAAAAAATTGAGGGGGAAGAGGAAAAATGATATTGCAAGATCTTACCCCACAAGACTCACAAAATTAAAAACTCGCCCAAGCCCGGGATTTACTTTTACCGCGGCTGATGAGCGGCGCAATTGAGGTGTAAACTTATGAAAAAACTACCTGATAATCAAATCGCTTTTTATAAATCACCAGACGGCTCGGTGAATATTGAGGTATTGTATGCCGAAGAAAATATCTGGCTTACCCAAAAGAAAATGGCAGAACTTTTTGACACAACGCCTCAAAATATAACCCAACATCTCAAAAACATCTATGCAGAGGGTGAAGCTGTCCAAACGGCAACTTGTAAGGATTTCTTACAAGTTCAAAAAGAAGGGGAAAGAGAAGTCAAAAGAAACACATCCCTTTATTCGTTAGAAGCCATTATTGCTGTTGGTTATCGGGTAAATTCCGAACGGGGTACCCAATTTAGGCAGTGGGCGACAGAAATTCTCAAAAGTTACATCCACAAAGGCTATGCATTAGATATTGACAGATTCAAATACGGATCCCGTTTCAGCACCAGATATTTTGATGAACTCTACGAAGAAATCAAAGACATCCGCTCCAGCGAAAGGATGCTTTACCAGAAAATTACCGATATTTATGCCACGGCTATAGACTATTCACCCAAAGCGTATGAGAGTAAGCAGTTTTTCGCGACAGTACAAAACAAACTTCATTTTGCCATTACCGGAAAAACAGCAGCAGAAATTATTCAAATCCGTGTTAGTAGCAAGAAAGAAAAAATGGGGCTTACATCGTGGAGAAGATCTCCAAATGGCAAAATTATGCCCAGCGATGTAGCTATCGCTAAAAACTATTTGTGCAAAAAAGAACTTACCGAGCTCAATAGAATCGTCAATATGTATTTAGATTATGCTGAGATGCAGGCTGCTCGCGGTCGGGCAATGACCATGAAAGACTGGATAGAAAAGCTCAATGCTTTTTTGAAATTCAGCGAACACGAGATTTTGACAAATGCAGGCAAGATTAGCCATGAAGTCGCGGAAAACTTGCTTTAAAAGAATATGAAAAATATCGGGTAATACAGGACAAAAACTATGTTTCTGACTTTGATCGTGAAGTCAAAAAATTGCTTAATTCAAAGAAGAAAAAATTATGATCTATTTAATTTAAAAATAATAGGGGACAAATAATAGGTGGACAGACACCTATTTTCATGAAGTAAAAATAATTAAAAAGACGGTTTCTTTTGGGGAGCATGAATCCTAAATGAATTCCGGAGACGATGTACCAGGTCAATAATCCGGTAACTTTTAGCGGAAAATCTATGGGATCTGAGGAGTTTCTTAACCAGTTGGTTGAGGCTTTAGGTATTATTATAGATAGACGTCCTAAAGGAAGACCTCGTAAAATGGAAAGCTAAACCATAGAAAAAATAGTATGTGTCCCCATTTGAATAAAGCATTGGGCGGATATGAAAATTGAACTGGATTTGGATGATGGGGTAAAAGTCAATTACGGTAAATTCGGTGATCTGCTTGCAGAAGTTAAGAAAGTGACAGGGAAGAAAAAGTAAGAAATAAAGGTGCAACGGCACAGAGGGATGGATAGGGCATATGAATAAGTTACCTATTAATATAAATGATTTAATAAATGCACGTACAGTAGAGTGGGAAAGACTTGAATTCAAAGAGGGCTGGAATCCGGAGGATGTCTTGCATACAATGTGTGCATTTTCCCGATGGACCCGGAGCTGATTCCTTTTCTGAGAAATCTTTTAAAGGGCCGCTTGACCGGATGCTTACTGATGCGCTTAATTATATTAAATCTCAATTTATTGAGGAAAAAGTTCAGAAATTTCCTGATAGGGCAGAAGCGGAACGCAGATACAATTATCCCTATGTAGCAATAGAAGAGATTCTGACCAACGCTGTTTATCATCGTTCGTATGAGATACGTGAGCCCATTGAAGTAAGGATATTGCCGGATGGAATTACGATTGGCAGTTTCCCGGGACCGGACAGATCAATTACTGATCAAGATATCCAAAAATGCCGGTTTATATCAAGGAGATACCGTAACCGAAGAATAGGAGAATTTTTGAAAGAACTCGATATGACAGAAGGGCGAGGGACAGGAATACCGAAGATTTTACAGGCAATCGAAAAGAACGATTCTCCGAAACCGATTTTTCATACAGATGAAGACCGCAGCTATTTTGTGGTAGAGTTACTGCTTCACCCAGTATTTGCCAAAGATAAAGAGCCAGAGCTACGGCCAGAGCTATCTTTACAAAATAAAATACTGCATATTTTAAAAAATGGAGATTTCAGTAAATCTGCTATTGCTGAAAAAATAGGTCATAAAGTTGTTTCGGGTGAGTTAAATAAGCAGGTGAGAAATTTAATGAAGGCTGGGCTTATTGAATATACTATTCCAAAAAAGCCAAACAGTCCTAAGCAAAAATACCGTTTGACATCTAAAGGCCAAAATGTTGGGATATAAATATGAAATAAATAGATACATTCTATTTTCTTAGACAATTATTTTTTTACTTTTAAATAAAATAAATAGGGAAGGTGTGCCAGGCCAATAATTCGGTAACTTTTAGCGGAAAACATATAGGATCTAAGGAGTTTCTTAACTGGATGGTTGCGGTTTTAGGTATTATTATAGATAGACATCCTAAAGGAAGACCTCGTAAAATAGAAAGCTAAACCATAGAAAAAATAGGATGTCCCTAGTTTAATTATTTTGATTATAATGTGAAAGTATGATATTATGACAATGTGATAGGAGATAAAAATTATGAGCTTAACTAAAATAAATCCCAGAGGACAAATTACCATACCAGCAAAGTTTAGAAGTGCCTTGCACTGTAAACCCGGAGATTATGTGGAAGTTAAAATGGAAGGAAATATATTGAAAGTAATTCCCAAAGAACTGATCGATAAAAGCCAGATGTGGTTTTGGACTAAAGAACATCAAAAAGCCGAAGAAGAAGCAGAGTTAGAACTTCGACAGGGGAAAGGCAAAGAAGTTAAAGATGTTAAGGAACTAATAGATGAACTCAATAAATAAATTTATCTGGCTACCGAGGTTTAAGCGGGACTATAAAAAATTAACTCCTCAATCTCAAAAAAGAATTAATCAAGCCCTTTTACAAATGGAAAGAGATTTGAAACATCCTTCTCTGGAGACAAAAAAACTCAAAGGAACAAATTCTATTTGGGAGGCGAGGGCTTCTAAAAGCTTAAGAATCACTTTTAACTTAAAAGGTAAATTAATTATTCTTAGAACTGTGGGGGAACATAAAATATTAAATCGACCTTAGTAAATTTTTTGTCATAAAACCCTTTGTTTATAAGGCTTTCAGACCCCAAAGGACACGGCACGCCGTGCCCCTACGGGAATGCCCCAAAATCGCACGGAGAGTGCCTTTAAACGCGCTTCAATTTTCAAAAAAACGGCAATTACGACATTTTTTTTAGCCTTTTTTGACCTCCCCGAAACTCTGTAACCCTTATAAATAGCCACTTTCAGATTTTGAGAGAGTAAAAATAAGGCAAAATAGGCGCTTATAATCAAAAATATGCAGCCTACCCTTGAAACCATTATTTTAAAAGGCTTTCCTGCCCCCAATTTTCCAATTTTTTACCTTTCCTTTGCATT
>JAHJOY010000044.1 GCA_018819665.1 bacterium | reverse complement strand
TTTTAAATATTAAGTTTAAATTTTGTTGTCTTTACTAATGAGATTATTTAGAGTAAAATATATGGGGACTTATTTAGTATCGAGTATCGCGTATTGCGTTAAGAAAGAAGAAACTAGGAATCAGAAGCCTAAAATAGTATATATGTAGTATATAGTCGTTAGTGAATAGTGAATAGTGAATAGTGAATAGTCGTTAGTTTTAAATGCAATTTTACAGATTTAAATTATCGGTGTATAGCTAAAAACCTTAATTTAAAATTCAAAAATTTTTTTGTATCGAGTATCGAGTAAAGAAAATCGGTTATCAGTTTATTAAGAATTTCTGTCATTGCGAGCAGAGCGAGCGTGGCAATCTCTGTTTGAGATTGCTTTGGTCGTTTCACTCTCTCGCAATGACAAAAGAGAAACCTAACGAGATACTAAATACTATTCACTATTCACTAACGACTAATTCACTAACGACTAATTTGACCGGAAGACCGGGTGACCGGAGGACTGGTAGACTGAGTAACCATTTAAACTAAAAACAGGAGTTTTTAATGAATAAAAGAGTGATTATTGATGTAGGTTTAACCGAAGAGAGGGTGGCCGTAATCGAAGCTGGCCGATTGGTAGAAATCCACATCGAGAGAATTGAAGATGATAAGATTGTAGGTTATATATATAAAGGTAGAGTAACCAATGTTTTACCTGGGATAGAGGCAGCATTTGTAGATATTGGAATTGAGAAAAACGCTTTTTTGCATATCGATAAAGCTACAGATGATCAGGATAAAGATGAAGAGACGTTTACAGAAACTGATTCTGATTCTGCTTCCAAAACTGCTTTGGATAAAATTAAAGTTAACCAGGAGATAATGGTGCAAGTAGTAAAAGAGGCTATATTCCCTAAAGGAGCACGGATAACAACTAATATTAGTCTTCCGGGTAGATATTTAGTTCTAATGCCCAATAGTACAAATGTTGGCATTTCACACCGGATTGAAGAAGAAAAGGAAAGAGAAAGATTAAAAAAAATCGTTCAACAAATAAAACCCAAGAATATAGGATTGATTATTCGAACTGCTGCCTGGGGGAAAGAGTTGGAGGATTTTTTAACCGATCTGGATTTTTTGACTAGATTATGGAATAAGATTAAAAACAGAGGAAGGAAAGCCAAAGCTCCCATGTTGTTACATGAAGACCTGACTCTTACTTATCGGATTATCCGAGATCTGCTTACCGAAGAAGCAGAAGAAATTTTAATAAATTCTAATAATGAATATGAAAATATGCTGAAGTTTTTAAAGACTTTATCTTTATCAGAATTAGAGCCCAGAGTATCTCTCTATAATGGAGAAAAGCCCATATTTGAGGAATATAATATTGAAAAAGAAATCAACAAAGGTTTACAAAAAAAGATATGGCTTAAATGCGGAGGGTATTTGGTTTTTGACCAGGCGGAGGCCTTAACGGTAATTGATGTAAACACCGGTAAATTTGTTGGTAAAAAAGATATGAGAAAAACCATCTTAAAGACCAATTTGCAGGCGGCTGAGGAGATAGGACTTCAGTTAAGGTTGCGGGATATTGGAGGGATTATCATAATCGATTTTATTGACATGGATAATCAGGAAGATATCGAAAAAGTAGTAAAGAAATTAGAGGAAAGTTTAAAAAAAGATAAAACTAAAACTAATATTATGCAGAATACTGAATTAGGTCTGGTTGAACTTACCCGAAAGAGATCCAGGAGAGATTTAGAAAACATGCTAAGAACCACTTGTCCTTACTGTTCCGGAACGGGCCGGGTTTTGTCTGCCGAAACCGTAGGCAATATGGTTCTACGCAAGTTAGAAGAGCTGTGTAATACTTCAAGAGCAGAAGCTGTCCTATTAGGAGTACATCCTAAAGTAGAGGAAAATTTATCCGGGGCAAAGATGCTGTTGATTAAACAGTTAGAGAAAAAAGGAAGAAAAACTATTTATATCAAATCTTCAAAAAATATTCACATAGAGAGGATAGATGTAGTAGCTGTCGGCAGACTAAAAGAGATAAAGAAAATTAAGCAGATGTTTAATTAGTCGTTAGTGAATAGTCGTTAGTGTATCGTATCGAGTATCGCGTGAAGAAAATCAGAATTCAGATGTAGGGGCACGATGAATCGTGCCCACATATAATACTCACACATAATAGATAACAGAAAAAGAAGAATAGATTTCCATTCCCCGTTTTCACAAGGACTTGCTCGCCTGTCTATTTATTTAATAGTTTTTAGTTCTTAGTTTATAGTTTTTAAATAAGAAAAATTAGTTTTTATTTGTTAGTATAAAACTAAAAAATTAAAACTAAAAGCGAAAAACCATAATTCAAAACTTCTTAGTAAAACATATATTATTGTATTATTGGGTGTAGGGGTCGGATTTATCCGACCCGAGTTTTGCGGGCTTGATGAATCAAGCCCCTACCCTAAATCTTTACACACCTTATGTTTTTGCTGATTTATTATTGATGTACAACAATATGCCCCTACTTCTTTTTTCTAAACTTGAAACTTGTAACCCGTAACTTGTCACTAATCACTCATCACTGTTTTTCTATCCGCTATACGCTAAACGCTGTACGCTATCCTACGATATACGAACTTGGCTCCTGGATCTATTTCCTCACGATATACGATATACGACATACTATATACGAATAAATATACGAATAAATTTGACAACCATATAAATATATGCTAAATTTTATAAGCGTCGGTTTCATATCCGCACAGGTTGGGTCTAAAAGTAGTCGGTTTATCAGATTGCTACCTAATCATGGCGAGTTTATAAGGCAAGGAGGATTGCTAAAAATGCAAGCTGTTATCGCAACTGGAGGGAAACAGTATCTAGTAAAAGAAGGAGATATTATCAGGGTTGAAAAGTTAGACCAGGAAAAGGGAAAGAAAGTAGAATTTGACCAGATACTAATGGTTGACAAAGATGGTGAACATGTTATTGGCCGACCTCTAGTAGAAAAAGCTAAGGTTGTTGGGAAAGTTTTAAACCAGGATAAAGCTAAAAAGATTCTAGTTTTTAAATATAAACCCAAAAAAAGATATCGCAAAAAGACCGGACACAGACAGCTTTATACTGAAATTTTAATTGAAAAGATAATAATTTAAAGGTATAATATAAAGTATCAGGATAATTAAACATTTAAAACATAATTTAATCAGAAGCAGGGTTAAGAGGGTGAGGTGAGAATTTATGGCACATAAAAAAGGTCAGGGATCAATTAAAAACGGTAGAGATAGTAATGCCAAACGGTTAGGAGTAAAACGATTTGCCGGTCAATTTGTAACAGCGGGCAGTATCTTAATAAGACAAAGGGGAACTAAAATTCTTCCCGGAGAAAATGTGGGAAGAGGGAATGATGATACCCTGTTTGCTTTAACTGAAGGATTTGTAACTTTTGAAAGAAAGGGAAAAGATAGAAAGCAAGTTTGTGTTTATGCCGAAAGATCTTAAAATGAGAAAACAATTTTATTAAACTAACCCTGGGTTTTTTTGTAAAACTCAGGGTTTTTTAGTATCATCAGGCAAAACAATAAAAAATGAAAAGAAAGTGCCAGAAAAGTTTCCCAAAGGTGCCAGGCACCTTTGGGAAACTTTTCTGGGAATTTTCATTTTAGCGGGAGAAGAGTATGTTTGTGGATAGAGTGAAAATAAAAGTGAGAGCAGGAAGAGGGGGAAATGGAGCCGTAAGTTTCAGAAGAGAAAAGTATATCCCCAAAGGTGGTCCTAACGGGGGAGACGGAGGAAAAGGCGGAGATATAATTATTGAAGCAGATGATAAGACTGGCACCTTAATAGACCTTTATAATCACCCTCATCAAAGGGCAAAAAACGGAGAAAGCGGGCAGGGAAGTAACAAGAAAGGGAAAAACGGAGAAGATTTATTTATAAAAGTTCCTTTGGGAACTGTGGTAGAGGATATGGACAGCTCCACCATTTTAGGTGATCTAATAGAAAACGGGCAAAGAATTATTGTGGCTCGGGGAGGACAGGGTGGACTGGGAAATTTTCGCTTTAAAAGTTCTGTCAGAAGGAGCCCCAGGTTTGCCCAAAAAGGAGAACCGGGAGAAGAAAAGAAACTATATTTAAGTCTAAAAATAATTGCCGATGTAGGATTGGTTGGCTATCCTAATGCCGGAAAATCTACTCTGCTTTCTCGAATTTCAGCAGCTACTCCCAAGATTGCCGATTATCCCTTTACCACTCTCAGCCCTAATTTAGGAGTAGTTAGTGTAGATGAAGTAAAAAGTTTTATGGTAGCAGATATTCCCGGTCTGATCGAAGGTGCCCATCAAGGGACTGGTTTGGGAGATAAGTTTTTAAAACACATTGAAAGAACTAAAATAATCTTACATATTATCGATGGTTCTATAATAAAAAAAGAGGATCCATTATATAGTTTTAGGGCTATAAACAAAGAATTAAATAGTTTTAGTGAAAAACTGACCAAAAAACCGCAGCTTATCGCCATAAACAAATGTGACCTTCTTTCTGTTAAAGAAAATATGATCTACTTTAAAGATGCTTTCCATAAGGAAGATTATCAAATATTTCCCATTTCTGCTTTAACCGGAGAAGGATTAAATAAACTAATCTATAGTCTTTCTTCTTTGTTGGATGAATTAAAATTAAGAGAAAAAGAATCTATTACCGAGGCTTTACCCAAAAAAGAAGTAGTGTATAAATTTACCCCCCGGTTTGTAATTAATAAAAAGGGAGACCTTTATGAAGTTACCGGTGCAGAGATTGAACGGATAGTAGCAATGACCTATTTTAATAATGAGGAGGCAATAAGTTATTTCCAGAAAATTATAAAAAAAATGGGCTTAGAAAAGGATTTAATTAAAAAAGGAATTAAAGAGGGAGATCAGGTAAAAATCAAAGAAATCATTTTTACTTTTTCAAATAAATAAGGTATAATTTTATTAATTAATTTGGTTAATTAATTAGTTAGTTAGTTGTCTAAAATTTCCTGTGCTTGCTTAATTAAAGAATCATACGGTTGACCGGGTAATCTATCGTTAACCCGGGCTAGGGTTAAGGTGTGTTTAGTTATTATTTTTTTCCAGAACAGTTGAGCGGTTTTATCAAGGTTACGGGTCCAGGTGTCTAAACCGTTTTTAAGGTCTCTGGCAGCTATTTTTCCTTGAAGAGTTAACGCAGTTGGAATATGAGACGTCCAGGTGTCTAAAGGCATTTGAGGATTTCCGGGATAGTGAATTTCAACATGTTCTTTTATAGCTTCCAATATTTGATTGTTTAAAGGTTTCCGTTCTTTAAACGCTAATTCTTTAAGCTTCTCTATTACCGGCTCAAAACTGTTTGGAATATAGAAACTGGTTATCCTTATCGCTTCATGCTTTCGAGGACGAGCCAACTCTTGATCTTTCCTTCTTCTTCTTCTTCTTCTTCTTCTTTGTTAT
>JAHJOY010000043.1 GCA_018819665.1 bacterium | reverse complement strand
GAGGATTGCTTTTTTTACTAATTGTTATAAACCATTAATTAACGGAGTCGTTACTAGTATAGTATCTTTAAAAGAAGCCTATGAAAGAAAAGGCCATAAGACTTATATTTTTGCTCCTAAAGTAGAAGATTATATTGACCAAGAGAAAAATGTATTCAGGTATAGGTCGGTAAACTTGACTAGTAAAGCAAAATATCCCATCGCCATACCTTTGTCTTTTAGGGCGAAAAAAGTTATAACCGAATTTAATCCTGATATTGTCCATGTTCATCACCCCTTTGTGTTAAGTTCACCAGCTATAATGTATGGCAAAAAATTAGGTATTCCCAAGATATTAACTCTTCATACTCAATATGAACAGTATGCTCATTATGCTGCTCCTATACCACAAATAATAACCCAGAAAGCGATTAAAAGGATAATTTCTAATTTAGCCTATAAAATTGATTGTATAACTACACCTTCTACATCAATGAAAGATTTATTAAGAAGCTGCTATGGGATAACAAAGAGAATTGAGGTTATTCCTAATGCGATAAACTTGGCTTCTTTCAGAGAGAAGGATGATTTGAAATGTTTTGAGATTAGAAAGAAATATGATCTTAAAGAAGAAAATAAAATAATCCTTTTTGTGGGAAGGATGGCACCAGAGAAAAGTATAGATAAGATTATAAAGGCACTCGCTATAATCAAAAGAAAGGGCGTTACAGGGATAAAGCTGGTAATAGTTGGTAGCGGTCTATCATTAGAGGATTTAAAAAAACTTGCTATATCTCTTGGAGTAGGAAACGATGTAATATTTACTGGAAATGTGGAATATAAAGATGTTAAGCATTATTATAAGATAGGTTATACATTTGCCACAGCCTCAACTACAGAAGTTAATCCTTTAACCATAATAGAAGCCTTAGCCTCAGGTATTCCTGTATTAGCAGTTAGGGCTCCGGGAGCAGTAGATATATTGACAGACGGACTGGACGGACTATTGGTCGATAACGATACCGAAAAATTTGCTGATGCCTTAGAAAAAATTGTAAGAGAGCCAGAATTAAGGGAAAAGCTCTCTCAGGGAGCATTAAAGACTTCTGAAAAATATAGTATTGATATAATTTCCGAAAGAATGTTAAATCTCTATCGGGAAGTAATTGAGATAAAAAAATCTAAAACCAAAGAGAAGAAAAATTTTATAAAAGATATTCTGGCCATAGATTATGAGGGGAAAATAAAAAATGAAAAATAAAACTGTGAAATATATTATTTTAACACCGTTATTATTTTTAGTTTTAACTTGCATAGTGCAAGCAGCCCCTACGACGATGACGCCATCAGAAATAATTAACGAATCTATCGAAGTATTAGAGGAAATGTCAGCATCAGAGGATAGCGGAGCTTTTGGAGCTCTTTTGAAAGAAGCGAAAGGCATAGCCATTTTTCCTTCGATAATTAAAATAGGATGGGGAATTGGCGGACAGTATGGAAAAGGTATAATATTTAGAAAAGATAGCAGGGTAGGGATATGTTATGGTCCTGCCTTTGTAAAGATTAAAAGTATAAGTGTCGGTCCCCAGATAGGCATTCAATCAATCGCCCTGGTTTTAGTTATTTCCAATGAACGGGGAATGGAAGGATTTATGGAAGATAATCTTACCCTGGGCGGTACTGCCAGTATCGCCGCAGGTCCATTGGGAAGGTCTCTTTCAGCAGATACAGATTATAAGTTTAAAGCCTCAATATACTCTTATTCTATAAGTAAGGGGGCTTACATCGGAGCTTCTTTCCAGGGTTCAGCTATCGAAGAGGATAGTGAGGCGAATGAATTATTTTATGGGAAGAGCATATCTAATCGAACTATATTAGAAAATAGAGTTTCTATAAATCCTGCAGTGCTGAAATTATTACTACTGATTAAGAAAGTTAGCAAATAATACTTTAATTAAACTTGGAAATTCATCGTCTTCAGTGGTGGTAATCTAATTTTGACTTTGTCACTGTCATTCCCGATCCAATTATGTCATTCCCACGAAACCTGTCCTCGACCTGATCGGGGAGTGGGAATCTATCCTTATTAAGTGTTATACTTATGGATTCCGCATCAAGCGCAGAATGACAAAGAGGTACTTTACTTTTTTAATTTCGTTTAATTTTATAAATCTTTTGGAACTGTTTATTTTTTTTGTTTATAGTCTTTTAAAACACTTAGAGCATAGTCAATATCATAAGGAGTATGGTCGGCATTGATTTGAAATCTTATTTCTTCATCACCTTTGGGGACAACCGGATAATTAAGACCCGTGGCGAGAATCCCTTTATCAATAAGATAGTTTACTAACTCTGTTGTTTTTTTTGTATCCCTCACCATTAAAGGAACAATAGGATGATCACTTTCAGTAATTTCATATCCTAAATCAAGGAGACCTTTTTCAAATTTCTTGGTCATCCGGTGAAGGTGAGTTAAAATATCTTTTCCTCTTTCACTGTTCAGTATTTCCAAAGACTTTAAAGCCGCACTTGCCTCGGCAGGGGAGATGGGATTAGAATAGATATACATCGGCGCTGTTTCTCTCAAGTAAGTGATAACAGTTTGATTGGAAACTACATATCCGCCATTTACTCCAACTGCTTTACCCAGGGTTCCCACCAATACATCTACTCCCTTTGCATTAGTATATTCTTCTGTTCCCCGACCGGTTTTTCCGTAAGCCCCAATACCATGAGAATCATCTACCACTAACAGAATATTTTCCGGGAATTCCTGGTCGTATTTTTTGGAAAGGGTGGAAATAATATCCAGAGGGGCGTAATCGCCTCTCATGCTGAAGATGCCGTCTGTGACAATGATTAATCTTTTTGCTTGGCCAACAGATTCTTTTATTCTATCTTCGAGCTTATTTATGTCCAGATGTTTATAGATTTTTTTATCTTTTGGCCGGGCAAGTCGAAGGGCATTGATTATGCAATTGTGGTTTAATTCATCACTTATTACAATGGTGTCAGAAGTTATGAGAGGGGTTAAGATTCCTACTACTGTTGAATAAGCTGAACTGAATAACATAGCATCATCTCTTTGATGAAATTTTGCTAACCTTTTTTCCAGTTCCCGATGAGATTGGAATGTTCCGCTGATAAAACGGACAGCTCCCGGTCCGACTCCATATTCTTTGGTTACTCTTTCTTCTTCCTGAATAATTTCCTCTCTTAAGGACATTCCCAGATAAGAATTAGAATTCATTCTAATAAATTCTTGCTCACCTTTCCCTTTAAGGAAATATCTTGGACCCTTTTCCCCTTCACTTCTTTTGACCTTAGTTATAATGTATTCTTTTCCTTTTAATCGTCCTTCCTCTTTTAACTCTTTTAGAGTTTGAGAAAGAACTTTCTCTAAATTATCTAACCCCATTTTTTATCCTCCATTTTATTAGTATATCGTATATCGTATATCGTAGGACAGGTTTTACGCGATATGCTTATATTCTGACTCCTGACTCCTGACTTCTGAATTCTATTTGTCCGCTATATTAAGTTTGATTTTCAGTTTTTCAATCATATCCTTGGTCATTGCTTCTAAATTATAATCCGGAGACCATCCCCAATCTTCTCTGGCTGCACTATCGTCTAACCGGTTAGGCCAGGAATCGGCAATTGCCTGCCGCATTGGGTCAACATCGTAGTTCATCTCAAAATCCAGAATGTATTTTTTGATTTCCCGAGCGAGTTGTTCCGGATTAAAGCTTTCTGCAGTCACATTATAGGCATTCCTGTGTTTTAATCGGGAAGGGTCAGCTTCCATCAGATTAACTGCGGCTTTTAGACCATCAGGCATATACATCATATCCAAATAAGTATCTTTATCTAAGAAGCAGGTATATTTTTTATTTCTTAATGCCTCGTAAAAGATTTCTACAGCATAATCGGTAGTTCCTCCGCCGGGAAGGGCAGTATAAGAAATGATTCCCGGAAAACGCACTCCTCTGGTATCTACTCCATATTTTGAATAATAATAATCGCAAAGCAGCTCTCCGGTAACTTTGGTTAATCCATAGATGGTGTTGGGTCTTTGAATTGTCTCTTGAGGAGTGTTATCTTTGGGAGTAGAAGGGCCAAAAGCGGCAATCGAACTGGGGGTGAAGACGGCACATTTATATTCCCTGGCTATTTCCAGCACATTGTAAAGGCCATTGATGTTTACTTTCCAGGCTAATTGAGGATTCTTTTCACCGGTAGCAGAAAGAACAGCAGCAAGATGAAATATGGCATCAATTTTATATTTTTTAATTACAGAATAAATCTCCTGGGCATCTAAACAATCGATATGCTCAAAGGGTCTATTTTGGTCGACCATTTCTTCAGGAATTAATTTAATGTCTGAGGCAATAACATTTTCATTACCATATCTTTTTCTTAAAAAAGTGATAAGTTCAGAACCAATTTGACCCAGCGCTCCGGTTATTAGAATTCTTTTCATTTTTTCTCCTTTAAAAATCAATTTAGTTGAACTTAGAAGTCCACTGTCTATGACGGTAGTAATGTAATTTTGTCTTTATTAGTGTCATTCCCTCGAAAGAGGGAATCCATCTTTAGTAAGTATTGTATTTATGGATTCCGCATCAAGTGCGGAATGACAAAAAGAATTTTTATTCACTATACAAGTTTATCTTTATCTGTTCGATAAAGTGAATGGCATGGTTTTTTAAAATCTCTTCGCATCTGTCTTGATCTTTTTTTTCTAAAGCTTTTATAAGTTCATCAAAATCTGAAGGAATTTGCGAAGAGTAAAGATCGCTGTCTTGAGCAAAGAACCAGAGGCGGCCAATTTGATTTCGTAATCTTTTTAAAGTGTCAGCTAAGGTTTGATTTTTAGTAGAGCAGTTTACTAAATCGTGAAATTCTGCATCCAATTGAATTAATTTTCTTCGTTCCTTTTCTTGTTTTATCTTCTTAAGAAGTTCCTTCATCTTATTTAATTCTTCTAGAGTAACTCTTTGAGCTGCCAACTTCCCGGCAAGGCCAACTAAAAAAAGTCTGATTTCAAAGACATCTTTCAGTTCTTGAAAGCTTACATCAGTAACATAGATACCGTTGTTAGGAATTATATGTACTAATTTTTCATTTTCCAGGAGAATGAGAACCTCTCGAACAGGCATAGGGCTAACCCCAAATTCTTTCGCTAATTCTTTAATATTCAATACTTGTTTTGGTTTGTAATCCAGATAAACTATCCGCTTTTTAAGTTCATTG
>JAHJOY010000006.1 GCA_018819665.1 bacterium | reverse complement strand
GACAAAGATGCCGTGATTTCTGCTATGTTGATTGCCGAGATGACCGCCTATTATCTTAAAAATGGGCTTAACCTGCTCCAAGTCTTAGAAGACCTCTACAAGAAATATGGTTACTATGAAGAAGGTCAGCACTCTATCTACCTGGAAGGTGCAGAAGGGGAGAAGAAGATAGCTGAAATTATGGAAGCCTTCCGAAAAAAGCTCCCCGAGGTGAAAGATATGGAGATGATCCGAATCGAGGATTACGAGATTGGTAAAAGTTATGATTTAAAATCAAAAAAATCCAGTCCGATTACCCTGGCTCGTTCTAATGTCTTAAAGATTATATTTTCTGATAATTCCTGGTATGTCCTGCGCCCCTCCGGGACTGAACCCAAAATCAAGCTATATCTGTCTTTTCACGCCAAAACCAGAAAAGAAGCCAAGCAAAAACTTTCCCTGGTCAAGACCGCCATTTCCCAAAAAATAAATTCTATAATCAAACCTAACTAATTCAACACGGCACGCCGTGTCGCTACTAAATACTAACCCAACGACTAAATAATAGATGCACCTTACAACTCGCAAATTGTAACTTTTTCCTATACGCTATCCGCTGACGCAAAACGCTAAAATGTATCTTGCCTCCTTGTATATTTTCAAAAATTTGATATCATAAAACAAACGATACATATTCATTAATATAAATAATTCTTATTTTATACATTTACAGATTAAAAGGAGGTAAAAAAATTGAGTATACCATATAAGGTCAATGTAACCATTGAGAAGGATGAATATGGTTATTATGCTTGCTGCCCCGAATTAGAAGGCTGTCAAACGCAAGGCGATTCTTTAGAGGAAGTTTTAAGTAATATAAGAGAGGCTATCGAACTGTATTTAGAGACACTGTCAAAAGATGAAATAAAAACTTTTTTAAGTAAAGAAATATTAACTACATCTTTAGAGGTGAGAGTTGGCTAAACTACCAAGATTAACAGATCACAGGGCAGAAAAGTTATTATTAAAGGCTGGATTTGAAATGATTAGGAGTAAAGGAAGCCACAGGATATATAAAAAAGGGGATAGAAGAATAGTTGTTCCTTTTCATGGAGGCAAAATATTGCATCCGAAGATTGTTAAACAAGTTTTAAAAACTATAAATGATTAATAATTAAAAAAGATAAGCTTACCTTTTTTTATAAGATCGTAGGACAGGCGTTACCCGTTTCCATGAGGACAGGCCTGCCTGTCTATTTCTGAAATGCAGGGGTTTGATTTATCAAACCCGTCTTATTTTTAAATGTCATTGCGAGCACTGATTTATCAGTACGTGGCAATCTCATCCAAAAACGAAAAACGAATAACGAAAAACCTCAACACGGCACGCCGTGTTGCTACTAAACACCAAATGCTAACGACTATTCACTATTCACTAACAACAACGAATTTCTCCTTGACAAAATACATAATAATATGTAGACTATACTATAGTAAATATCATATAAAAATTGTATCCTGAATATAAAACCTAAGGAGTTTTAATTGTCTTGAACTTTATTAAGAGAAAAATATTACCTCATATTAGCAATTTTTTAAATTACAAAGAAGCTATAGTTATCTATGGTGCAAGACAAGTGGGGAAAACCACCATAATAAAGATGCTCATTAATGAGCTGAAAAGCACTAACAAAATTCCTGAGGAAGCCGTGTTCTATTTTGATTTAGAAGACCTGGAAATACTGGAAATATGCAATCAGGGTATTGATCATTTAATCAGATATATAGATGCAAGAACTTCATATAATTCAAATTCCTCTCTCGCCTCTTCCCAAGGAAAAATCTACCTATTTATCGATGAAATACAATATCTTAATAACGCTTCAAGTTTTATAAAACTTATGGTGGATAATCATTCAAACCGATTTAAGCTTATTGTATCAGGCTCATCTGTGCTTGACATTAAATCAAAGATTAAACAATCATTAGTGGGAAGAATTGTTACTTTTGAGGTTTTAGGCTTAGATTTTGAGGAATTTCTATGGTTTAAAAAGAAAAAATACCATCTGGATAAAGTCGCGGATACAGATAAAAAAACACAAAAAGAGTTAAAACAATTATTTGAAGAATTTATAATTTTTGGCGCTTATCCCAGGGTTGCTTTAATTTCTGAGGTAAATAACAGAAGATATTATCTAAAGGAGCTTATTCAGACCTATATTAAAAAAGATATTAGAGATATTGGCAAAATAAGGAACATTATGAAATTCAATAACTTTTTGAGAATTTTGGCAGACCAGGCCGGGAACCTGCTTAATATTGACGAACTTGCTTCAAGCATAGGTATAGCAAGGGAGACAGTTTATGATTATCTTATTCTACTGGAAGGCACCTATATTGCCAGAAGATTAGCCCCTTTTTTTAAAAACTTAAGAAGCGAACTTACCAAAATGCCAAAAATATACTTTGAAGACACCGGAATTTTAAATTATCTAAAATATAATGATATTGTAGAAAAAGTGGGCGGGGAACTCTTTGAAAATTGCATTTACGCTGAGTTAAGAAAGACTGTTGGTTTAGAAACTTTAAGATACTGGAGAACTCAGTCAAAACAAGAGATAGATTTTGTCATACAGTACCAGAAACAAGTTTTTACTCTGGAGGTAAAAAAAATCTACTCCGGGCAGAAAACCACAAGTTTAGAGTATTTTTCTCAAAAATATCCCAATTCTAAAAGCTTTATAATTACCTTGGAAAAAAGAAGAGAAGCAAAAGGGAATATATCTCTGCTCTATCCCTGGGAAATCCATAATAAATTAAGAGACGAACAATTGAAAAAGGACTAAACTTCTACATCTCTTCCCCCTTGTTGAAGGGGGAAGATTAAGGTGGGGGTGATGTAGGGGCTCGATGAATCGAGCCCACTAAAGCCGGGTCGAATAAATTCGACCCCTACAAAAATTCAAAACACAATGTAGGACAGGCGTCTCGCCTGTCTTGTTTGCCATTCACTAATAGGTGAATTGAAAGTGTGTCAACCGTACCTTGATTTAGACATTCTCTTCTTTTTTAATAAGATATTTCAATCTATTTTTCAAAGCGGGAATATCCTCTTCAACCGTAACCCAGACGGCATCTATGTCTACACCCAAATAATCGTGTATCAACTTGTCTCTCATTCCCGACATATCTTTCCATGGTATTTCAGGGTGTTTTTCCTTAATCTCCTTAGATAACCTCTTTGTAGCTTCACCAATTATCTCAATCTGTCTTATTACTCCATCCTGTATAAGGTAATTATCCATGAAGCCATCGTATTTTATGTCCTGGGTATACTCTTCTATTCTGGATATGGCATCTAATATATGTCTCAAATAAACGGAATCATCTTTTTTCATCCGTAAATTACTTCCATTTCTTTCCTTATTGGATCAATCAAATATGGGCTTATAGCTTTTTCAGTCAACAAATCCACTTTTATTCCCAAGACTTCAGATAACTCTCTTTCTATTCTCACAAATTCAAGAAGGCTCTTTCTTTCTGAAAATTCCACGATAATATCTATATCACTTCCTGGTTTTTCTTCTCCTCTCACATAAGAACCAAAGACAGCAATCTTTTTTGCCCCTTGACTTTTAAGTAGCCGAGCAATCTTTTTAAAGATTTCTTTTTTATTCATCATTTTTCACCTTTTCTTCCAAAATCCAAAGGGTTTTTAATCCATTCGATATCTTCACTTTTTCTCCAATCATATTTATCCTGTTTCCAAATTTTGATAGCATATTTAGAGTAAATGTCTTTGACATTCAATATTATACTAAATCCAAAATAATTTTGCAATTCTCCGACCGAAGCAATCTCGACTTGCCCCAAAAATATTCTTGCTTATTCTCTTGCTTTATAGTAATATTAGATTAATATCTGTATAGGGAAACTAATAGACAATATTTCCCTATATAAGAGACACTTTGGATAATTGGGAGATCGGCAGATCGGTCGATTGGGCGATGGGATGATAGGTAGATTGTTTTCGCTTTTGATTGGGCGATTGGTAGACCGGCAGACCGGCAGACCGGCAGATTGACAGAAAGGTTATTATGATAGAAAAAGAGATATTATCAGAAATAATTTTAGATTATCAAAAAAATACATTACCCCCCTTAGTAGAAAGAGAACTACAGAATCACATTGACCTGGAAATCCCCCTTAATAGGGCAACTACTATTCTGGGTCCTCGAAGAAGTGGCAAAACATTCTTTCTTTACTCCTTAATAAAAAAAATCATCCAGAAGGGGATTAAAAAAGAGAGAACCTTATACGTAAATTTTGAAAACCCAAGATTAGTCGCCATGAATTTAAAAGATTTGATTTCTTTAGTAGATACTTTTTATGAAATTTATCCGGAAAACAAAAAGCAAAAAATTTGGATTTTTTTAGATGAAATACAAGTCATTGAAAATTGGGAGATTTTTATAAGAGATATCTTAGATAAAAGAAAGGCTTTTGTGTTTATTTCTGGTTCTTCCTCCAAACTTTTATCCCGGGAAATTGCCACTTCACTCCGGGGTAGAACTTTAGATTATTTGATATTACCTTTCTCTTTTAAAGAATATTTGAAATTAAAAAAAATTAATTACCAAAAGTATTTATCCTCCGAAGAAAAGGCAAATTTATTGAATGCATTTTGGAAATATTTTTCCTGGGGAGGTTACCCGGAAATACTCCTCTATCCCCAAGAAAGCATAAGATTGATTAATGAAATTATAGAAGTTACCATTTTCCGCGATCTTATGGAAAGGCATAAAATAAG
>JAHJOY010000042.1 GCA_018819665.1 bacterium | reverse complement strand
TTTTCTTATTGTTTGCAGTGCTGTGGTCTTTCTATATAAGTTTTACTGATTTTTCGTTAGTTGGTCGGGCAGCAAGAGACCCTCAATTTGTAGGATTTAAAAATTATACAAAACTCTTCAATGATCCAACCTTTTACAATTCGATTAAGATTTCATTTATATTTACTATATTATCTGCTTTTATCGGGCAAGCAGTGTTAGGATTATTATTAGCTATATTTTTAAAACAAGTAAATGCAACAATCAAAGTTTTAGTTATTGTAGCTGTTACCTTATGTTGGATTATGCCAGATATGGTAGCTGTATATGTGTGGGGGGCATTTACATCCCGCAGTGGCTTATTAAATACTATTCTAAATTGGCTAAAATTATCTGCGGTCAATTGGCTTGGTAAAATGCCATTACAAACAGTTACTATTGCTAATATCTGGAGGGGGACAGCTTTTTCTATGATGTTATTCTCATCAGCTATAGAAACTATTCCTCCCGATTACTATGAAGCTGCAGTCGTAGATGGAGCTACCTCTTGGCAAAAATTTAAGTCTATTACCTTACCCTTAATCAGTCCCTCTATATTAATGGATCTTATCTTAATTACTATGTGGACTTTTGGTTATTTTACACTAATTTATGGACTAACTGGAGGAGGACCAGGACATCTAACTGAGGTTTTCCCAGTCTTAATCTACAATCAAGCTTTTTCTCATTATGAGATTGGATATGGTGCGGCTTTATCTTTTATAATGATGATAATAGTTGGGTGTCTTTGTGGTATCTATTTTATTCTACTTCGTAAGGCAGAAAGGATGGTATATTAAATGAATTTTAGAAGTATTCCCATTTACCTTTTTTTAATAATTATATTTTTATTTTCCTTCTTACCTGTGATCTGGCTTTTTCTTGCCTCTGTTGATTTAGCTGCTACTCAAACCACAAAGGTACCAGAATATCTAACATTAATCAATTTTAATAAAGCTTTCTCTGGACGTTCATTAAATTGGATTGCAAATAGTATTATTATTGCGGTAGTAACTTCAACTTTAGTATTAGTTATTTGTACTCTTGCTGCTTATTCTTTTTCTAGATTAAATTTCTTTGGCAAAAATTTTATTTTATTTGGAGTATTGCTACTAAGGATAATTCCCATTTCTGTATTTATACTTCCTGTCTATATTTTCTTTTCGAAAGTAGGATTAGTAAATACTCTAACTAGTGTAATTATATCTCTTACGATTTTGGGACTTCCTTTTCCTTTATTACTTATGAAAGGTTTTTATGATTCTATTCCTATTGTTTTTGAAGAAGCAGCTTGGCTTGATGGTTGTAGTCGGATAAAAACGATCTTTAAGGTTCTTTTACCTCAATGTGGACCGGGATTAGCAGTAGTTTGGTTTATGACCTTTATGACTACCTGGGGTGAATTTCAGATACCACTTGTTTTATTACGCAAGATGGACATGATGCCTTTATCTGTTGGTATATTTACAGCTTATGGGGAACACGGTGTGGTTAATTTTGGATTATTATCATCTTTGTCCATCCTATATGCAATACCCCCTGTTATAATGTATGTTTTCATTCAGAAATATATGGTAAAGGGTATGGTTGGATATGTAAAGGGATAAATTTTTATAAATTTTAAAAAAACAAATACAAAATAACTTGAAGAAAAGCACATCGATCACGTTAGTTTTAAAAGGGGGTGAGAGATGAGAAAATAAATTCTCGTTTTAATCAATGTATTAAAAAAGCAGGTTGTAATACGGACACAGTTGTTGCATATTTTATGAGGATTTTCTCAATTTTTTACAAAAGAAATATTTTTATTTCTTTCATTTCGAGATAACTTTGGTTTCTTTTTATTTTAAATAGGGACACATCCTATTTTTCCTATGTTTTGTTTTAATTTTCCCTTTTACAAGGTCTTCCTTTAGGACGTCTATCTATAGTAATACCTAAAGCCTCAACCATCCGATTAAAAAACTCCACTAATCCCATAGATTTCCCGCTAAAGGTTACTGAATTATTGAGCTAGTACAACCGTCCCCTTGTTTTGTCTTAAAGAGTTTTTAATTATCTTTTACCCTTCCCTTATTAAGGTTTTCTTTCTAAGAATCGAAGAGCCTCTTTTCTGTTTCTTTTCTTTCCGTGAAGGAGCAAGTGAATTATAAACTCGTTCTATCTTTTTTATCTCTATCCAAATCTTTTTTTATCATTCTATCCAATATATCCAGGGCTTCATCAATTTTGAATTTATCTTTCTCCTTTTTTTTTATTTTCTCTCTCCTATCATCAAAATAATTTTGAACCTTTATCTTTTCATTTGATTTCTTTCACTGTGTTTC
>JAHJOY010000041.1 GCA_018819665.1 bacterium | reverse complement strand
TTTTAAATTAACCTTAATTCTTTTTCTTTAATATTTAACATTAAACCTCTGCCGGAGATTGTTTTAAAAATATTTTCCATCTTTTTTGTGTTATCTTCTTTTTTATCCATTATTTTTAGAATATCTTTTCTGATTTTGCAGATATGATAATTTATCCGGGTATAAACTGCATCATCTTCATCCTTCCATATTTCCTTTAAAATTTCTTCATAACTTACTACCTGTCCTTTATGTTGAGCCAATAAGTATAATAAAGATTTTAGAAGGTGTCTGGGTATCATATTAAGATAGCTTTCCTATAAAATCTATTAAGTAAGCTAAAGAGAAAGATGACAAAGGGAGGTATAGGAAATGAAGTTTATTGTAACAATTGAACGAGATGAAGATGGAATGTTTGTGGTAGAATGTCCATCTATTCCGGGATGTGTGAGCCAGGGTAAGACTGAGCAGGAAGCAGTGGTAAATATCAAAGATGCAATAAAACAGTGTCTTGAAGTTCGTTCTGAAAAGGGTATGCCTCTTACTGTAAGTATGCGCGAAGTAGAGGTATTAATCTAATGCAAGAGGGACTCTAAGATCCCTAATTGCCCGAGCTGGTCTAACTATAGAGGAGTTTTTGAATGTACTGAAATAAAAAAGAGCCATTGAGTAAAACGATTAACTTATTTTAAAATTTTAGGTGTGTTTGAGCGGGAAGAAGGAGTGAAAGATGATATCCGAAAATGATATGAGTATAATATTGAAATATGCCAAGAAATACAAATTGAAAAAGGTTGTTCTTTTTGGCTCATCGAAAGAAAGAACTGAAGCCAGAGATATAGATGTAGGTGTCCAGGGTGTAGCTCCTGAGTTATTTTTCGATTTTTGTTGGGAGTTATATAGGGATTTATCTAAACCGTTGGATGTTATTGATCTAAGCAAAGATTGTCTATTTAATAGAATTATTGAAAAAGATGGGTTGGTATTATATGGCTAATATAAAAGAGAAAATTTATGCAGAGATGGAAAACATTACAAAAGTTTTGATCGAATTAGAGAAGGTAAAAGATAGACCTAATAAGGAACTTGTGGTTCTTGTGGGCATGGGGGCATATCTTCAAAATATCTATACGGGGATAGAAAACATTTTGAAACAATTATTATCATACAAGGGCATGCCGATACCCGATACACCAACATGGCACAAGGATTTATTGAATCTGGCTGTTGAACATGATTTTATAACCAAGAAAACAGCAGACAAAATAGGTAGGTATCTATTTTTTCGTCACTTCTTCGCGCATGCTTATGGTTTTCTCTTGGATGAGATGAAGTTAAATCCTCTAATGAACAACGTCTCTGGCCTTTATTCTGAGTTTAAAGAAGAAATAGATAATTCTCTCATGAGGATTGAATAGCATAAAAGTCATAAAAAGGATAGGCATAAAAGGGGACTACTTTAAAACACAGGTTGCAAGGCGCGAGATGCAAGGCAATTCAATTTACCAATTTACCAATTAAAGTTGTAAGCATTTGGTAGCACCACGGCGTGCCGTGGTGAAAAAGAAGACACGGCACGCCGTGTCTCTACAAAATCCCTCTCATCATTATGTATAGACAGGCGAGACGCCTGTCCTACGGGAGGTTATTTGGTCGGCAGTGACTGCTGGACAATTGCTTTATCCTTTATTAATTTTTTCTTCAGCATCACATCATAAGTCTGCTGATTGATTCTGCCCACATTAGCCTTCATCATTGTCTTTACTGCCTTCTCCTCACTCTTCCTTAAACTGATATTCTTATCTGCCAGTATCTCGATTAATTTCTTCCAGGCTATATCCCATTTTTGATTGCCATTTCCTATTCCCAGCTCCTCTTCTGCCCAGAGCATGGCTGAAAGGATGGCTTCTTTTATGGTACTTGCTCTATCTTCTCCTAATTTGTTCTTCAGGTATCCATAGCCGATAGAGACCAGAGCAATAAGTAAGGCATTGAGTAAGTATTTGCTTAGGATTACTTGTAACATAGATTTTCTCCTTTCAGTCGTTTGTTAATTTACCAATTTACCAATTAAAGTTGTAAGTATTTGGTAGCACCACGGCGTGCCGTGGTGAAAGGGTAGGGGGCGGATTCATCCGCCCCGAAACAGACGGGTTTGATGAATCGAACCCCTACATTTAAATAGACAGGCGAGACGCCTGTCCCCCTTTTACTTACACATCCATAACATCAGTAGACTTATAATCAAGTATTCTAGCATTGACTTTAGCTACTAAGTCATTACCGTTATTATGGAAGATGTTCTTAGCGATGATAGTATCCATCACTCCTTCAATAGCGGCATCTTGTGCTGCAAAGTCGACATAGTCTCCATCATCTACGTTCTTGGGGTTGTTTAGAGTAAGATTTATGGTTTTGCCTATACTATCTCTAAACTGCAGATAGAGTCTTTTGTAAGTGGTTACTTGTCCTAATTCGGTTGCCATTATATTTTTTCACCTCCTTTTCAGGATTTACCAGTAGGTAAATCCGTTATTAGTTATTAGTTTTTGGTTTTTAGTTCGTAGGCTTATATGTGGGTATAAATTAATTTGCCGATTCTCTAATTTACCAATTGGGTAGGGGTCGAATTCATTCGACCCGTCCTTATTCGGGCACGATGCATTGTGCTCCTACATTTCCGGCTAAAAACTTATTCAGTTAATTGGGATTCTTTTTCAAGTCTGATCTCACTAAGGGGATACTTTTGTAGACCCACTAAAGCAGTGGCTACATCATAGGTATCCTGTTCGATAGCAGTAGATTTAATTTTGTTAAAGGTCTTGCTATTAACGATAGGTGCTCCGGTATCAGGGTTAGTGCCTACTACTAATCTTAACTGTAAAGCTGAATCACGGGGAACGGTTACTACTACGGCCATTTATTTTCACCTCCTTTCTTGAGGATTTACCAGCAGGTAAATCCGTTTTTAGTTTTCAGTTTTTGGTTTTCGGTTTGTGGGTTTAAACGTGGGTACAAATAAACCAATTACTGATTAGAAATAAAGATTGCAAGTTGCAAATTGCAAGTAGAAAGAGGGAAGTAGACAGGCGGGACGCCTGTCCTACTTTTTCGACTGACGACTAATTTACCCCTCTACTTAGTAAGAGCAAAAAAGAGGTGAAAAAGAAACCTAAATTAAAAAAATTTTAAAATTTTTTTAATTTAGTTA
>JAHJOY010000040.1 GCA_018819665.1 bacterium | reverse complement strand
TATTATAGATGATAAGAAATAATTTAGTCTTTTTTTATCACTATTTTGTGAGTAAAATCAAGCCGAGCCACCCTATCTTCTGGTTTTTTATTACCAAGAACATATATATCAGTAGCAAGAATGTCATAATCAAGCATCTTCACTAATCTATTTCGAACATGATTATTTTCCTCGAAAATTGTTTGCCTTAAATAATTTGATAATTTACTGATTAAAGGTGTAGAAGAATTTTTTTTAATAGCTCTTAATAGAGTTTTCCCTTTTTTAGAGAATCCCAAAATCCTTGCATACAAAGGCCCATACTTATTGAATATTGTTATATCTTCTTTGGATAGATTCATCATAATGTGCAGGATTATGCGTTGAATTTTAGTACGGGTATATCTCCTGGTTTTAATTGAATTAATTAATTGCTCAACGGTATAAGATTTTAAAGATGCTTTCTTTATTCTATTTTCCAATCCCTCGGTTACTCCATGAATACGGGAAATATCATCCAATGACATTCTTCTCAATATAGCAAAAATAGATTGCCGGTAAGAGTCGAGGGTGATAGGGCCTCTGCCTTCTCTTAATTCCCTCTCTAATACAGAAAATCCTGACGTAGGAATGGTTGATTTTATTTTATCATTTAGCATAAAAAGGTCGGTTTTAGGGGGGCTCAAGTTATTTAGTATTTCATTTCTAATAGAGGTAGCACTGGAAATTTTACCTTTAATTTTTTTTTGATGATAACTTGCTCCCATTCTTTTTATGGCTATAGGCTTGATTTTGCTCTTTAAATTTAATAAATGTTTTATATATTCTAATGCTAAAATATTATTGGGGTATTTTAGTAATTTACTTAACTCTAAAGTTGATATTTTTTCTAAGCCGTCTATTCCGAATTTCCTATGGTATTCACATAAGGCCTGGCTCCTTGCTCTTGGAAATTCGTATCCGTTTTTACTATTATATATTATCAGTTCTTTATATTTCTGTGGTTCAATATGTAAAAAATTGCTTATAGAGCAAAGGGTATCAAGATTATCAGTTTCACAGCCAAAACATAGATAATCTGTAATTTGAAGCGAATCAAGTAATTTTACTGCTCCGAAAGCAAAACCGTTTGCATCCTGAGTAGAAAAAACAAAAGGGAGCTCAATTATCAGATCAACACCGGCATTTAGTGCCATTTTTGTTCGGGTCCATTTATTTATAATTGCCGGCTCTCCTCTCTGCAGAAAATTTCCGCTCATGACTGCTACTACATAATCTGCCCTGGTTATTTCTTTTGCTTTAAAAAGATGGTAAAGATGGCCATTGTGAAAAGGATTATATTCAGTAATTATTCCTAATATTTTCATAAGATTTCTCGATTTAAAAAATATTTTATGTTATAATTATACAAAATTTGCAATAAAATTGATAGTAATATTTCGTATCGCGTATTGCGTATTGCGTATTGCGTGAAGAAAATTAGGATTAAGAGGTAGGAGTATGATAAATCGTGCTCACAGATGCTGGAAAGATATATAAAGGAAGTAAAATATAGAAGATAAATTAATCAGTGTAATCTAATTGAAATCTGTGTAATCATTTAATTTAAGGAGGATAAATGAAATTATCACAACTTATTCGAGAAAAAGCTAAAAAAAATCCTAAAATTATTGTGCTTCCGGAGGGTGAAGAGCCGCGGATGATTAAAGCAGCAGAAACTATTATTAATGAAGGTTTTGCCAGTTTAATACTTTTAGGAAGAGAAGAAAATATTAAGTCTAAAGCTCGAGAATTGGGAATTGATTTATCAAATAAGATTAAAATAATAAACCCCAAAGATTCTGAAAAATTGAAAGAATATGCTGAATCATATTACCAAATTCGTAAAAATAAAGGAGTAAGCTTAGACGAAGCTTATCAATTATTGGAAAATCCTCTTTATTTTGGTGCATTAATGGTCTATCATGATGATGCAGATGGTTTGGTTGCCGGTTCTATTAATGCAACAGGAGATGTTTTTAGACCAGCTCTGCAGACTATAAAAACTGCCTCTGGTATAAATATTGTTTCCAGTTCTTTTGTTATGGTGGTACCTGATTGCTCTTATGGAGAAAAAGGAATCATAGTTTTTGCTGATTGTGCTTTAAATCCGGAACCCAATGCCGAACAGCTTGCTGATGTTGCTATTGCCAGCGCTGCAACCGGAAAAGCACTGGTTGGCTTTGAACCAAGAGTGGCAATGTTGTCTTTTTCCACTAAGGGGAGTGCCAAACATCCTTTAGTTAATAAAGTAATCGAGGCTACTAAAATTGCCAAAGAAAAGAAGCCGGAATTACTTATTGATGGAGAACTTCAGGCTGATGCCGCATTGATTCCCTCAATCGGAGAGCGAAAAGCTCCAAACAGTAAAATTGCCGGAAAAGCTAATGTCCTGATATTCCCCGATTTAAATTCTGGAAACATTGCTTATAAATTAATAGAAAGATTAGCTAAGGCTGAGGCTATAGGTCCAATCTCTCAGGGGATGAGAAAACCGGTTAATGACCTTTCTCGTGGCTGCAGCGCTGAAGACATAGTTAATGTGGTAGCAATTACCGTGTTACAAGCAGGAGAAGTATAAAAATATTTAGAAATAAATTGTCAAGTTTAAATAAAAACAAAAGATTAGGAGATAAATACCATGATCATCTTATCTTTTAACTGCGGCAGTTCCTCGGTAAAATATAAACTTTATAATTGGGAAAATCAGGAAATAATTGCCAAAGGTATAGTAGAGCGGGTCACCATAGGAGATTCTTTCTGTGTCCATGAGGTCAATCTTAAAGAAAAACTTACCATAGAGCACGATTGTCCCACTCACAAAGAAGCAATAAAGTTGATTACAGACTGTCTTGTCCATTCCGAATACGGGGCTATAAAAGATTTATCCAATATTGCCGCAATTGGACACAGAGTAGTCCACGGGGGTGAAAAATTTTCCAAATCGGTTATCATTAACCGGGAAGTCCTAAAAACATTTAAAGAACTTGCCGGTCTCGCTCCCCTGCACAATCCCCCTAATATTATGGGTATCGAGGCAGCTATGGAACTATTACCTGATATTCCTCATATGGCAATTATGGATACCGCCTGGCACCAGACCATGCCTGATTATGTCTATAATTATGCTGTACCCTACCAGTGGTATGAAAAATACGGGATAAGAAGATACGGTTTTCACGGTACTTCATTATTATATGTAGCCAAAAGAGCAGCTGTTCTCCTTAATAAAGACCCCTTTGAATGTAACTTAATAAGTTGCCATATCGGAAATGGAGTAAGTGTAAATGCAGTAAAAAATGGTCTATCTTATGATACCAGTATGGGCTTTACCCCTTTAGAAGGAGCCATTATGGGGACCAGAGCTGGAGATCATGATGCCGCTCTGGACTTCTATGTTATGCAGAAGGAAGGTTATTCTCCCCAAGAGATGGATACTATACTAAATAAGAAGAGTGGAATATTGGGTATAACCGGAAAGTATGTAGATAGAAGAGATGTAATTGAAGCTGCTTCCAAGGGTGATGAAAGAGCAAAATTAGCCATCGAAATGGAATCCTACCGACTGAAGAAATATATTGGTGCCTATACTGCCGCTTTAGGAAGAGTAGATGCCCTGGTCTTTACCGCCGGAGTAGGGGAGATGAGTGACATTATTCGTGGTAAGGTATTAAAAGGATTGGATATATTGGGAATTAAATATAATCCCGAAAAGAACAGATTGGCCAGAACCAGGAATGCTGAACTCGATATCTCTGCCAATGATTCTCCGATAAAGATATTTATTATCCCCACCGACGAAGAATTAGTCTTTGTGGAAGATGTGGTAGCCCTGCTGGAAGGTACTTATGATATTCATACTAACTTTAAATATACTTTTCAGAAAGAAGATTATAAAAATTTAATGAGAGAAAAATCCTTCGAAAAAGAATGCAAAAAAAAGCCTGACCTATCTAAAATAAAGGCTAATAGAAACAATAAAGAAAATCAAAAATAATTTGCTTTTTTCAATAAGAAATTATATACTTTTAAAGTTATCAATATATCGTATTGCGTATTGCGTATCGAGTATCGCGTGCAAAATACAGTAACAGGCAATATGTAATGAGTAATAAGATTAAATTTCAGAAATTATAAAAACAGGTGCTTATCACATGTTACACATTACATCCCTTGTTGGTTAACCAATTAACCAGTTAACTAAATAATTAAATGGTATAGGAATTTCCTTTTTCCGTAATCCCTGTTTTAGTAGATACTCGCTTAGCAAGGCAAGCAAAAGGCAGTAAAACAGAGAGGGCACAATTCATTGTGCCCCTACAAAAGAAAAGTAGAGGCACGGCGTGCCGTGTCTTCTTGTACTAACGACTATTCACTATTCACTAACGACTAATTTATTAACGAATTTAGATATACAATTAAATTATATTATAGAATAAGGAGGTATGCGTTATGCCGGTGCCAAAAAGAAAAACATCCAAATCAAGAAGAGATAAGAGACGCACGCACTGGAATTTGAATGAAGTAAACTTAGAGGAATGCCCTAGATGCCATGAGATGAAATTGCCTCACAGAGCATGTCTTGAATGCGGTTATTATAATGGAAAAGAAATTATTTCATCTTCTGAAAAAAAAGATAAAAAGAAATAGATTATAAATATCATT